>JAOUKJ010000047.1 GCA_029882675.1 Cyclobacteriaceae bacterium | reverse complement strand
CCTAGCCAGGTGCGGTTGGAAGCATCGGTTGCCATGGCAAAGATCGTTCCTTCCACCGTATTTTCTTGCCCTGTAAACCACTTTTTACCGTTAAATACGGCAAACTGATTGCCACTGGGATTCATGCCTAAACCTACCCAGACATACCCCGATTGGTCACAATTGATGGAGTATACATTTCCCAGCGATTGGCCTTCGTCATTTACCGGGCTTATGTTGGTCCAGGTGCCATTATTGTACATGATCAGACTCGGTCGGGTATTGTCCATGCTGGAGGACAGGCTATAATCGATGGAGGCGATCAGGCTATTGTCGGTATTCACGGCTAAAGCACCCCAGTAGTAGGGCTGAAAACCTATTTCTTTTTCGGTGATGAGTGACCAGTTGTTGCCATTGATTTTAACCATGGATACTTCATTGACATATTTAGCGAAAGTGACCCATTTTGTGTTATTATGATCAACGGTGATATCAATGACCATGTTTTCAGGTGCTTTTGAATTGGCAGGTGTAAAGAGTTCAAAATCCCGGCCATTATATTTCATCAATCCACCTTGTTGGAATACGCTGGCCGAAAGCCAAACGACATCATCGTAATCCACGGCCACATTGTGCACAAAATTTTCAGGCATAATGGTGTTGCTGTTGTCGAAGCGGGTAAAGGTAACACCGTCATATTTGACAAGTCCGTCAGTACCTATCCATACATTATCGTGGCTATCGATGGCGATATCCCAAATTCTATCAGCAGCATTTTCAAAGTTAGCCTGATTGTATATGCTAAACATGCCCTGCTCATATCGTATCAGGCCATGGGCAAAAGTGCCGATCCATGCCACGCCCTGACTGTCAAAGGCCATGGCTGTGACAAAGTATCCGGGCAGGATATGATCTTCTGCCTCCAATGTCAAGTTTGGCCATTCCGTTTCAACGGAGGAATTTTCACAGGCCATAAATATGATTGTAGCAAAAAGGATGATCAAGTTTGATGTTTTCATGTTAATGAAAAGACACTCAAATTGACAGGAAGGTTGGAAGGTCGAAGACAGACAGAAGGTGGAAATTTTTTATTATGGCACACCCCGATTCGTCAGTGGTGCGATGAGCCGGGCAGAGCAGATCGTTTTACGATTCAGCCAGGAGGTGGGAAATAGCCGGTTTTTTGTGAGCTCCAAAATACCTTACCTAATACATTGCCTCATTTCCCCTGAAGTGTCACTACAAACTCAGCCCCTTCACCGGGGCGGCTGTTTACCTGAATGGTACCACCCAGTTGTTTTGTCAGCGTATGGACAATAGACAAGCCCAGACCGTGGGATGATTCACCGGCTGTGGGCCTGGCGGATAATGTGCTGAATTTCTTAAACATGTTTTTTCGGTCATTTTCTGATATGCCGGGCCCCTGATCCGTTACTTTAAATAGAATAAGCCCGTTTTCCTTATGGGCGGAAAGTTGTATTTCTTTGTTATTAGCTGAAAATTTGCGTGCATTGGACAGGAGATTGTCCAGTATACGGGTAAGCAAATTAGGGTCTGTGGTGAAGGTGAAATTTTCAGGACCAAAACGACTTATTATTTTTTGTTCTTTTTTCTTCAATTCCTGCTCCTGACCCTTGCATATCTCTTTTAGAAAGTTACTGACTTCAATTTGGCTGAGCTTGGTTTCCACTTTGTCCTGCTCAAGGGAATACAGGTCGAGTAGGTCATTGGTCAGCGAATTACCGTGGTCTAATACGTTATGGATTAGATTCATTGATTCTGCCTGGTCTTTATTTAATTTTCCAGACAGGTTTATAATCTCAATTAATCCTTTGACTTTGTTTAGCGGAGAGCGAAGGTCATGGGCTACAATTTTCACGAGTTCATCTTTTTGCCGATTGATTTCCATCAACATGTTTTTCTGTTCTGTTATTTTCAAGGTTCGCTCATCGACCATCTCTTTAAGTTTGATTTGTTGCTTTTTATACATCGATACTTTGAAGGCATAAAAAGTAAATAAAACACCAATCACAGCTAATCCCATGAACGTATAGGCCCACCAGGTTTTCCACCAGGGTGGTAAAACAGTGATATTTATTGCCGCACCCTCTTCGTTCCAATAGCCGTCATCATTCGAAGCAATCACACGAAAAACATATTGGCCATCCGGAACATTGGTGAAAACAGCCTTTCGATCCTGATGTCCTGTTTCAATCCATTCATTGTTAAATCCTTCAAGGATGTATCTGTACCTGCTTTTTTCGGGTAGCTGATAGTTTAGTGCAGTAAACTCAAAAGCAAAGATGTAATCAGAATAACGAAGAGTGATATTTCTCGTAGATTCAATGGATTTTGTTAAGATGCTGGTGTCACTGATTTCTACTGATTTATTAAACAATAAAAAATCTGATATGATCACAGCGGGAGGGGTGGTATTATCTGAAATTTTGTCCGGGTGAAATTTCACAAAACCGTTTGTTGTGCCAAAGAAAAGGCTTCCATCCCTTCCTTTTCCTGCTGCCTTGTTGAATTGATTATCTGGAAGGCCGTCTGATTTATCATAAATAGTGGTCTGTCCGGTTCTTTTATCAAACCGATGCAATCCTTTATTGGTTCCTAGCCATAAGTACCCGGAATCATCGGCTACTATACTGTTTATATTATTTTTTGATAAAAACTCATTCGTCTGAAATGATTCAAATTTTCCGGTTTCCGGATTGTATTTATTTAGTCCGTTGTAGGTGCCAATCCAGATGATCCCCTCTTCGTCCTGAAAAAGGCAGTTGATGATATAACTACTTATGGAGTAGTGGTCATGAATATCGGGATAAAAGTGTTCAAAATGTCCTGTTGTTAAATTAAACTGACTTAATCCGGCATCTGTTCCCAACCATAAATCCCCATTATTATCCTCAATTATGCAGCGGATCATATTGTCACATACCGTTCGATCCAGTTTGTTTTCTTCATATACCCAGGAAGTTACTTCCTTTGTCCTTTTGTTAAATAAATTCAGGCCACCTCCATAAGTTCCTAACCAGAGTGAATCGCCCCTTCCTTGAAGTATTGAATGAAAGATATTACTGGTAAAAGGAAGGGAAGGCGATGAGTTTTTTGAAAAAACTTCATGAAATTTACTTTGGGGGGAATATTTTACGAGCCCGTTGTCCGTTGCAAACCAGAGGTTTTGTTCATCGTCTTCTATGATAGATTCAATGGTATTTCGTTTGCTGTGATGCCTCCGGGAAGAAGTGTTTTGTTCCCGTTGCCATGTGTTGAATAAGTTGCTTTCCGGAATTAACTCGTTGAGCAAACCATCTTCTGTTCCTGCCCATAAAGTACCTTTACTGTCTTCAAATAAACTAAAAACATGGGCATTGCTCAGCGTTCCCGGGATATTGATTTTATGCGTATAATTGTTAAATAGTTCCAGGCCATCGAAATGCAGGTTGAGTCCATTTCGCTGGGTTCCAACCCACAGATTATTATCGCGATCATTAAACACGCTGTAAATGATATTTCCGCTAATGGCGGAGGGATCACTTTCACTTTCGAGAAAAGATATAAACAAACCCTTATCCTTGTTCAGGTAATTGAGCCCGGAACCGGTTCCTGCCCAGACATTTCCACTTTTATCTATATCAATATCAAAAACAATGTTATCACTAATGGAGTTTGGATTTCCTGGCTCTTTTACCCATTGTTTGATGGAACGATTAGTAGGGTTATACATGATGAGTCCATCCCGGATCGTACCAATCCATATGTTGCCATCATCATCAATTTTCAGTGCGGAAACCAACTTGCTTGTAAAACTGTACCCAACACCTACCATTTTGTCCAACGAGGTTGTCTGTCCGGTTTCAGGATCATATACAACCACACCTGCGCCGTAGGTTCCAAGCCAGAGTTTTCCTTGTTGGTCAAAAGCCAGTCTGTAAATCAAATAATCATTTAGCAGGTTGTCTTTTTCAGATCTTTTAAAGGAGGAATGTGACATCGTTTTTCTTTCAATTCGTCCAAGCCCCCGGTTCGTTCCAATCCATATATTGCCTTCAGGATCCTCTGCCAGACTATAAATGTCATTTCCCAGGGGAGATGTGGGATCATTCTCATTAAATGACCATGACCGGAAGGTTTCCGTCTCAGGATCATATAAATTAAGCCCGCCACGGTATGTGCCTACCCAAATTTTTCCCTGTTGATCTTCTATCAGGCTATAAATTTCATGATTACTCAAACTCGTACTGTCTTTCGGATTGTGCTCGAAAGTTTTGAAGCGAGAACCATCAAAACGAAATAAACCTCCTCCTGTGGCTAGCCAGATAAATCCTTTTTGATCCTGTATGATGTTCCTGACCAACATGTCAGCTAATCCTTCCTCTGTTCCATAGTGCCTGAACTTAAGTTGATCCGGGGCCTGGGCGTAAAGTATACCCGAGAAGAAAATATAAAGCGCTATACCACAAAATGATTGGAGTGATTTCAAAAGGTCAATGATTTAAGGATTTAATGATACAATGATACAATGATACAATGATTTTTTGAAAATGTGAATCAATGATTTATAGATTACAAACCAGACATGCAAATTGCTAATTTAAAATTTATTCAAAGCACCAGCAATTTAACATCAATGAATGTTTATTTGATATTAATGTCCTTTGATGACTTCGTTTTCTGCAATATAATACACTGATAGCCAGGTAAGTTAGTGAATTTAATTTTCACCCATTTCTTTCAATGAGTTGAACTTAATACGAATTATTTGTCACGATCCCTCATCAATAATCCGGGTAATCACAATTAGTAAAAGAATAAAAGACCAACTATTCTTTTATTATTATTTTTTAACTTATATTTGTCGCTGGAATGGCGGAAGGATAAGCTAAACCACAATATGAATTTTTAGGTAGAGATATATTTCAAACAAACTGAAAAAAATGATGGAGAATGCAAATAATACAAGCGCTACGGATTCTTTAACCGTAGGTGGAATGGTGGCCGAAGATTACCGAAAAGCTGAAGTATTCAGAAAATATGGTATAGACTACTGTTGTGGAGGAAACAAAAGTCTGGATGAGGTCTGTAATAAAAAGGGACTGCCTGTGGAAGATGTGCAAAAGGAGCTGGCAGCGGTGGAAAACAATCCGGGTAACCCATCGGGTGATTATAACCGTTGGGATTTGGATTTTTTATCCGATTATATAGTTAATACACATCATAAGTATGTAGCAGAGTCTTTACCCATGCTGCATGAACTTAGTGCAAAGGTAGCAAGGGTTCATGGCGAAAATCATCCGGAGCTGGTTGAAATGGCCAAATACGTTGAGGCACTCGGTCAGGAGCTGAGTATGCATATGCACAAGGAAGAGGCCATATTGTTTCCTTACATACGTGAGATCGCAGAGGCCAAGCGCAGTGGAACAACGCCACAGGCTTCTCCTTTTGGTACAGTGGCCAATCCCATCCAAATGATGGAGCGAGAACACGATGACGCCGGTGACGCGACAAAGGAGCTTGAAAAATTGAGTAACGGTTTTACTCCTCCTGTGGATGCTTGCAGGTCATATACTGTTTATTTTGCCAAATTAAATGAGTTTGTACTGGATCTGCATCAGCATATCCACCTGGAAAATAATATCCTGTTTCCAAAAGCACTTCGTTTGGAACAAGAGCTACTATCCTGAATTAAGGATCAGAAGTAAATGTTGTCCAACAAATGTAAATATGCCTTTCGGGCGGTTCTGTATCTGGCTGTAGAGGGCCATGAGAAGGATCGCCTCAATTCCATTTCTATTGCGGAAAGTTTGAATATACCCGTACCATATATGGGTAAAATACTTCAGGAATTGGCAAAAAAACGAATTATCACCTCGTCGAAAGGGCCAAATGGTGGATTTTACCTCAGGGAAGAAAATTATTCCCTGCCACTGATGAAAATAGTGGAAGCTATTGACGGGTTGGACGTTTTTAATCAATGTGGACTGGGCCTGACTTCTTGCTCTTCAGAGCACCCTTGCCCCATTCATGATGATTTTAAAGTGGGGCGCGATCACCTTAGTTCGTTATTTCAAACAAAAACCATTGCCCATATTACCGAAGAAATTAAAATCAAGGATTACTTTTTGGTGGGGTAAGGGGAGTACCCATAGCAGTGAACAGAGTGGGGAAAGCCTTCCATGCTCCCCTCACTCCGGGTTTACCCGGGTTCAATCTGCTTTTTTCGGCTCCAACGCGAGTCACGTTACGATCGCCTTCTGTCCGTCGGCAAACGTCCGCTGTCGATCCGGCTTTTGATCTTTGATCACCATGTACGGGTTTTTAGCAACTCCTGGATTTGTTCTTTGGGTACAGGTAAATTGTTTTGGTTGTCTTTAAGCCATTTAGAAAAGTCCTTTTCTATTTCGTCAGTCCATCGGGTATCTATTTGGCCAGGTGTATATTTTCCTTCTTTAAGGCGCTGAATACCAAACTTATCCCGGAGCATGACAATCTCTGCTGTTACTACTACTTTTTCAGCCAGGTAAGCAGGGATAAAGATCACTCCTTCTCGTTTAGCCAGGATAATATCACCGGGCATTACTGTGGCGTGACCAATGTTGATGGGAACATTGATGCCGGTAAGCATTACCTCCTGTAGGTAAGAGGGGTTCCAGGAACGCACAAAAGCATTGAATCCCTCAATTTCTTCCAGCCCTTCCAGGTCCCTAATGGAGCCGTTAAAGACAACGCCATTACCTGATTTCGCATATATAGAGTTTCCCAGATTGTCTCCAATGAGGGTGCCCTGATCCTCCTTGTCAAAAGCATCGGCCACATATACATCACCTTTTACTAGCACGTCAATAGGCCAGGAGTTTGAACTGCCCACCCTTCCTTCTTCACCACCTATTACCTTGATTCTTTCCGATACATCGGGGCGGTTTGGCATATACTGCGCTGTGACTACCCGCCCTACGATAGGTACGTCCTGGTGGATCATCATCCAGTTTCCCTCAAATTGGTTGTGGTATCCCGCACCCCGTAAAACGCTCCAGGCCTCTTCAATAGAAACCTTTTTCAGCCGCTCAATGATATTATCCGGTACTTTTGGCCGGCCATCGTCAAAACGTTCACCTTCCCACTGGGAAGAGAAACCTTTGATTTGTTCAGGGGTCAAGGTCTGACTTTTTACAGCTGTTAGTACAAAAATGACGAGTAAAAGGGATAGTAAAATATTGGTTTTCATATTTTGGTTATTTAATATAAAGGATAATCTTTTTATGATAGGTTCGCGTTGTCTTTTTCATTAAGCCAACTAAGTTAAGTAATTGAATATTGGTTCTCAATCATTCTTCTTTTTCTTTTCACTTTCCCCGCTATCAGCAATTGGTTTGTCTCGCCAATAGGTAGCCAGTGATGAGCCGGAGATATTCATCCAGGGTCCAAAAACAGCAGGTGCTAATCCGATGGTGGCCACTTTGCCCATTTCCAGTGCGATGCCAGAGGCCAGTCCGCCGTTTTGCATACCGACTTCAAGTGCAATAGTGCGACAAGACTGCTCGTCCATCCGGAATAACCTGCCCGACCAGTAGCCCAGGAAATAGCCGGCGGCATTGTGAATAATGGCGGCAAGAACCAGCAGCAGTCCAATATTTAACAAACTGTCACGACCGGCCGCGGTGATGATGGTAATAATAAAAGCTATCCCACCCATCGAAACAATTGGCATGGCCTTGTCCAGCCATTTGGCCTTGCCGTGGAAAATCCGGTTGAAGATCAGGCCGGCGATAATTGGCAGAATCACCATTTTAACGATACTCAGCATCATGGCCCAGAAATTTATGGGCACGAATTCTCCGGCAAGTATTTTCATCAGGAAAGGGGTCATGATCGGGGAGACCAGCGTAGATATGGCGGTCAGTGTAACGGAAAGGGCCAGGTTGGCTTTGGCCAGGTAGGCCATCACATTGGAGGCCAGGCCGCCGGGAGATGATCCGATCAGCACAATACCCGCTGCTATTTCGCCTGAAAAACCCAGGGAAGTGGCCAGTGTGAATCCTAATATAGGCATAATTGTATATTGACACAACATGCCTACCAACACACTCTTTGGCATTTTTACTACGCCGGCAAAATCGTTGAAACTCATGGAGGTACCCATGCCAAACATGATGAGTTGCAGCAAGGGGACAATCAGTGTTTTTAATGAAAAGTCACCAACGGTGTGGAAATAGGAGGGGTAGTACATCGATATCGTAACAGCTGCAAATATCAGTATGGTATAGGCAAAGCCCCGTGTACTGGCATGCATCCGAAAGCTAACAGATAGCAATACGAAAAAAGCAGACAGGTAGGGGCCGGCCTGTTGTCCCTTTCCCATGATCAACAATACCAGTGTAATAATTAAACAAATGGCTGCAAGCAGTGGAAAGATCTTTTTTATGTTGTTCACTTAAATAGTATTTTAGGTTTTTAATGGGTTTAGGGGTGTCCTGCATAAGGATTTAAAGGTATTGCAATCGTTTCTGGTTCATCGTCAATAAGAAAGTCCGTTCAGGTCATACACTACCTTCCCTGCCCGGATAGTCACTTCGCATTCAAATTTCTGAGTGCCTTCTAATTTCTCACCAACAACATCCACAAAACCGAATTTTCCCTTTTTAATAGTAAAGATGGTAACATCAGCTTCAACTCCTTTGCTGAGGTGTCCGAAATCCTCACGATTTATCTCTTGTGCCGGATTCCAGGTTGAATATTTTATAATATCAGCAACAGGTAATCCCATATTCAGAAATTTGGACATCACATTCATCATATCCTTCATGCCGGCATTCATGGATCCGGTATGCAGGTCTGTGCTGATTGAATTGGGGAAAAATCCCTGTTTTATTGCAGGTTGTGCCTGGCTAAACCAAAAGCTTCCACCGCCGTGGCCAACATCGAAAATTATTCCCCTTTCCTGCGCTTTTTTCACATAAGGAAGTACTTTTCCATCCTCATCGACAATAGAAGTCCGTCCGTTGACATCGGCATATGCATGGGTAAAGATATCTCCCGGGCGCAGTTCTTCCATGAGCAGACGCTCTAACGACAATTGAGGAGTATGTCCCCCAAAATCAATCATTAAGGGCAAACGGGCCTGTTCGCCAGCTTTTACAGCTTGTTCAATGGGGTGCCACTCCGATCCGGAATAATGAGCCACCTTAATACCTACAATATCACTTCGGTATTGAGCGGCCTTCATGGCCGTTAATTTACCGTTCATGTCTGTCAGATCCTGCTCATACGGGCCACCGGACATGCCGTGTCCTACAATGTTCAGGAAGGCTAGTACCCTTGTCTTGGAGACATCAATGGTCTGGGCCTTAAAGGTCTCAAAATTACGCCAGCCTGCACCCCCAACATCCACCACCGTAGTAACACCCACCCGAAAGGTGAAGCCATCAGGAGGAAGCGAAGAAAAACTATTGCTCAGGTAGGCATTGGGTTTGGTGCCCCAGAATACATGCGTATGGATGTCCACCAGTCCGGGCGAGACATAAAGCCCTTTGGCATCAATGACTTTTCTGGCTTGGCTCGCCGGTATATTGGGGCCTACTTCAATGATTTTCCCATCGGCAATGGCTACATCACGTACATCGTCAATGTTGTTTTTCGGATCGATCACATGCCCGTTTTTTATTAGAATATCATACTCCTGACCGTATGCCAGAAAACCGAAAAACAATAATGTCAGGGTAAATAGTCCACTTAAATGATGTGTTGGCTGTTTCATGATTTTTAATGTTTTAAACCAAAAGTACGTTTGAGCTCACATTATATAAATAAAAACCCACAATACAAATAGTCGCAGACAGATGAATTGTTTAAGGGATAAAACTATGGCTGAAAATATTCATTTGGATCGGAATTTTTTAAATTCTTCCGGGGTATTGATGTTTTGTAAATAACGGCTGTCCGGGCATGCCAACAGGTGTGTGTCGTTGTTAAGCAGAAAATTGCGTGGACTTTTATGATGGAGGGCATATTCTTCCAGCAAGGGGAGGACATGAGGTTCCCAGATGCCCAGGAGGGGATCCGGGAAGTGCCCGTCAGAGTCATAGAACCCGGTAAATATTTTGTCGGGATGGCGCATGGTGATAAGGTTTTTAATAAGCTGTTCATCCACATTGGGCATATCACAAGGCACAGTCAGCCAGGCCTGATCAGGAAAGTTTTTCAGTGCGCTTAATATGCCATTGAGCGGGGAGGCCATCGTATACTCATCCTGTATCTGAGGCAAAGGGAAGCTGGTGTCGCTTACCTTTACGGACAGGAAGGCCTTTTGGCAGTGGACGTTTAGCAGGTCATAGAGATATTCCCGCTGGGGTTTGTCGTGATACACAAGCTGTGCCTTGTCTTTGCCCATGCGTTGACTTCGCCCCCCCATCAGTACCAGACCATAGAGTTCAGGTGTTTGCATGGACAAAGATAGATCTTAGAGATTGGTTTTTAGACATGAATTGCCCGATTTATAACCATTCATTACGCACTTTTCCTGTTCTTTTCTTTCCGGAACCATAGGCTTTATTCCCTGCTATAACTACTTTTGCCCGGAGTCCAAACCAATTATACGAAATAATGATAGAAGTTAAGGAAGCTTTAGCAGCCGTTTTGGCCAGTGCCCGCAATTTTGGCGTGGAAGAGGTACACATTAATCAGGCTATCGGCCGGGTATTGGATGAAAATATTTATGCCGATCGTGATTTTCCGCCCTTCAACAGGGTTACAATGGACGGTATAGCCATATCCTCAGCTGACTATGAAAAGGGCGTCAGAAAATATGGCATTACAGGCATTCACACTGCCGGAGCGCCTGAGGTTGACCATGCCGGGGAAGCAAAATGCCTTGAGGTCATGACGGGAGCTATGGTTCCGAAAGGAGCGGATATTGTTGTGCGATATGAAGATATCACCATTGCGGATGGCGTGGCTACGGTAAATGTTGAAGGGTTTGTAGCCTGGGAAAATATTCATATTCAGGGATCGGATCGCAAACAGGGGGAAGAATTGCTTCGTAAAGGTTGTCTTTTACGCCCTTCTGAAATAGCCATTCTGAGTACAGTAGGCAAAGGAAAAATCAAAGTAAAGAAGTGGCCTGAAGTGGCTATCGTGAGTACGGGCGATGAGCTGGTAGGGGTTGATGAATCGCCACTACCACACCAGATCAGGGCTTCCAATAGTTTTGCTTTGAAATCTGCCCTGGCCAATAAAGGAATAAATGCACATACCCATCACCTTAATGATGATGAGCGGGGATTGTATAAGTCACTGAATGAAATTACTAAAAAGTATGATGTGGTGATATTAAGCGGTGGTGTATCCCGCGGGAAAAAGGATTATGTGCCTGGAATTTTGGATGAGCTGGGTGTGGAAAAGCTTTTCCACAGGGTGGCGCAGCGTCCTGGAAAACCTTTTTGGTTTGGAAAAAGTGAACATTGTGTGGTATTTGCCCTACCGGGTAACCCTGTATCCACCTTTATGTGTTTTCAACGATATTTTATCAGCTGGCTGAATACCTCCATGGGGATTGGCGAGAAAAAGACTTTTGCCCGGTTAGCATCCGATTTTGAGTTTAAACCCGACCTGACCTATTTTCTTCAGGTTAGATTGGAAGTGTCACCTGAAGGTATTATGATGGGGCATCCCGAGGCCGGACAAGGCTCCGGTGATCTGGCCAACCTCATGGATGCGGATGCCTTTTTGGAACTGCCACGGGGCCGCAATCTTTTTAAGAAAGGAGAGGTGTTCCCGGTACTCCGTTATTAATTAGAGGGGAATTGTGGAACTGGAAAATTGAAATATTCAGGCGAATTGAAAGGCCTGTTTAGGATTTGAAAATAAAGGTTTACCGAGCCTGCTATTTCTACTTCCTTCTTTCCATCCCTGCCAGTGTATCTTCTTTACGCTTCCTTCTTGGCTCCTGATAAAAAACAATTCAAAATTTTGTATTACTTTGGGGCATTGAAAACATAAAAAAACATGCTTCAAAAAGAAGAAATCAATAGCTACAACAAAAGACATGAGACCGTTCATCAGCGTTCATTGGATTTCCTCTCAGAAAAGCTGGCTCATCAGGGTGTTGATATTGAAGGGATTATTAATAAAACCAGGTATTTTCAGGTGGCTGTCCCAAGTTGGGCGTTGGGCACAGGTGGAACGCGTTTTGGACGGTTTTCCGGGGGTGGTGAGCCTGGGTCGCTGGAAGAAAAGATTGCTGATGTGGGTTTGTTGCATGCACTGACGGCCTCTTGCAATGCGATTTCACTACACATTCCCTGGGACATACCCCAGGATGCCGGGGCTGTTAAAGCATTGGCCGCAAAGCACGGACTGTTATTTGACGCCGTAAATTCCAACACTTTTCAGGATCAGTCCGGCCAGGGCCAATCATATAAATATGGTTCCTTGTCACACACTTCAGCTATTGTACGTCAACTCGCCATAGACCACAACAAAGAGGTCATAGACCACGGTATGGCTTTAGGATCAAAAGCCCTGACGGTGTGGTTGTCAGACGGATCTTGTTTTCCCGGTCAGCAGAATTTCCGCAAGGCCCTGAGCAGAACCCTGGAATCACTTCAACAGATTTATAAACACCTGCCGTCCGACTGGAAAATATTTATCGAATACAAGCCCTATGAACCCAATTTTTACTCCACGGTGATCCAGGATTGGGGCACATCTTCTTTTCTGGCAAACCAATTGGGTGAAAAGGCATTTACCCTGGTGGATCTGGGACACCACCTGCCCAATACAAATATTGAACAGATTGTGGCTACCCTGATGATGCAGCAAAAACTTGGTGGGTTTCACTTCAATGACTCAAAGTTCGGCGATGATGATCTCACCACAGGAAGTATTAAGCCCTATCAACTGTTTCTCATTTTCAACGAACTGGTAGAGGGGATGACTTCCGGTGATCCCGAGCCGGCCTGGATGATTGATGCCAGCCATAATGTAAAAGATCCCCTGGAAGACCTGATGCAGTCGCTGGAGGCCATCCGGATTGCTTATGTCCAGGCATTGCTGGTGGATAGGGTGGCTTTGCATGAAGCACAGGAAGCGAATGATGCAGTGAGTGCTCAGAATATATTACAGGACGCCTTCCGTACGGATGTTAGGGCCATTGTGGCCGAGGCCCGCAGGGTGGACGGGGGTGCCCTGGATCCCATAGGGGTCTTCCGGGCGATGGATATCAGGAAGCAACTGATTGGACAGCGCGGTGAAAAGGCCATTGCTACAGGATTGTAACATGATAGCCCCTGTCACGGCCATATTTGATATTGGAAAAACCAACAAAAAATTTTTACTTTTTGACCAGGATCAAAGGGTGGTCCATGAGGAGAGTATTACTTTTATTGAAAAAAAAGATGATGACGGGTATGCTTGTGACGATCTGGAGGGAATAACAGAGTGGGTCTTGGAAAAGATCCGTGAAGCGCTCCAAATGGAGAATTACCAGCTAAGGGCGATGAATTTTTCTACTTATGGGGCCACCTTAGTGCATCTTGGTATGAATGGAAAGCCTGTTACCCCCTTGTACAACTACCTCAAGCCTTTCCCCCCGGTCCTGATGGATAGATATTTCGAAAATTATGGTGGAGAGGAAGAAAATAATCGGTGTACTGCTTCTCCCGGTTTGGGAATGCTTAACTCGGGTTTGCAATTGTATTGGCTCAAATATGCGAAACCTGGGCTTTTTGAACAAATTACCTGTTCACTGCACTTTCCCCAATACCTTTCCTATTTGTTCACCGGAAAAAGGGTCAGTGAGCCAACGTCCATTGGGTGCCATACCAAGTTATGGGATTTTGATAATATGCAATATCACCACTGGTTAGAACAGGAGGGCCTCGATAAGTTGTTGCCTTTGCCTATTGATACGGGAACATTGACCTACGTTTCTATTGAAGGCCATAATTTAAAATGTGGTGTTGGTGTCCACGATAGTTCGGCTGCATTAGTGCCATATTTAGAGAAATCAAGCAAACCTTTTTTATTGGTTTCAACCGGAACATGGAGTATTGTGCTTAATCCTTTTGCACAGGATCCGCTTACCGTACAGGAGTTAAACAGCGATTGTTTATGTTTTATGAGACCGGATGGTAAACTGGTGAAGGCATCCAGGCTTTTTCTGGGCAATGAGCTGGCCCTCCAGGTAAAAAAGCTCAATGCTTATTTTAATAAAGGAGCAGATTTTCATACGACTGTAGCTTACGATAATGAATGGGAAAAAGGTGAGGAGGGCAATGAAGGGAAATTTTATCCGGATACAATCATCAATTCCGGTTTGCTGGGGCGGGAGGATCAAAGTATATGGTGCTTTCAACATTTCCAGTCCTTTGAAACGGCC
>JAOUKJ010000460.1 GCA_029882675.1 Cyclobacteriaceae bacterium | reverse complement strand
CCTTTACCAAGGCCAAACCCTGGCGCTGGTTACTTCGGCAGAACACTATGGGGCCGTGCTCAACCAGGACTTTGACTACAAGGCCTACCTGAGCACACTGTCCAACGATGGGATGAATTACACACGCATTTTTACCGGCAGCTACTTCGAAATACCTGGTGAGAGCTTCGGCATACAAAAAAACAGTTTAGCCCCGAAAAAAGGCCGGGTCATCACCCCCTGGAAAGTGGCCACTACCGATACGGTGGCTGTGAAATATGACCTTTCCACTTGGAATGAGGCATATTTCGATAGACTTCATGACTTCATGCGAACTGCGGCTGAAAATAAGGTGATCGTCGAGGTGACTCTTTTTTCATCCATTTATCGGGATGCCCATTGGGAGATCAATCCGCAAAACCCGGCAAACAACATTAACCTAAGGGACTCTATAAGCCGGTTTGATGCCCAGACATTAAACAACGGCGCCTTGTTCCGCTATCAGGAAAGTTTTGTCCGGAAGATGGTACAGGAACTCAACATCCACGAAAACTTCTTTTTTGAAATTCAAAACGAGCCCTGGTCAGACCATACCATACCGGTTTACAACATCGTAAACAAAGAAGAACTCAATCCGCGCGACTGGACATATAAAGCTGATTTTGCCGATGATGCCTCCATGGCCTGGCAGGAAAGACTTGCAACGATCATTGCGGAAGAAGAGGCCGGATTGCCCAAAAAACACCTTATTGCCCAAAATTACACCAACTTTAAAGCGCCCATTCCTTCTGTAAGTGGGCGCATATCCATCATCAATTTCCACTATGCCTGGCCGGAGGCCGTGGAGTGGAACTACCACTACAACAAAGTGATTGGCTTTGACGAGTCTGGCTTTGCCGGCAGTGAAGACCTGGTTTATCGGCGGCAGGCCTGGACGTTTATGCTTAGTGGCGGCGGGCTTTTCAACAACCTGGACTATTCCTTTTATGTAGGCAAAGAAGACGGCACCGGCGAAAATAAAGCGCCTGGTGGTGGAAGTCCGGCCTACCGGAAACAGCTAAAAACACTCAGCCATTTCCTCCACAGCTTTGAACTTGAAAAGTTATACCCCAATTCCACCAGCGTCATCAGTTCACCGGGATTGGTTCCTTATGTATTGTCGGATGAAAGCAAGGCCTTTGCCATATACCTGCGGGCCGTAGGCACTGAAACGGCATCGCTGAAACTCAAGGTCGCTGATGGTAACTATAAGATCACCGTAATCAATCCTGTAAGCGGATCCGTTTCCGGGCCAACAATCCTCTCGTCCAGTGAAGGTCTGTTGCATATTTCAGTGGCTAGTCCGGAAGGGGAAGTGGCATTAAGGATAGAACAGGAGTAGAGGTGAGAGAAGATGAGTGGCATCTGCCTTTTTAATACAAAAATCCAAACAACCCCTGAAAATTGTCTAAAACCTCACATCTTCTCTAAAACTCTGCAACTACCCCCAGTGTAGGAATCAACGTCCCCGCTTCATTGGGCAAAAATAGCGGAACATAAAACTCCGGGTTTGCCGGATCAACAACTAAGCTTCCCGCCGCATCTTTTTGCACATCGATATAGTCTTGTAATTCCCCTTTTGAGTTGTAGGCATTCTGCACATCGAAGTACAGGTTGAGCGACCATCGCCCGAAAAAGTACTTCTTATCTATCCGGATGTCCAATTGATGATAAGCTTTTCCCCGCTCACTGTTCAGGAGGCTGTAATCAGGTTGGGCAAAAGGCCTGATGTCCCAGTTTTGTATTCGTATGGTTTCTGCAATATCCCAGGGCGTATAAGGTGCCCCACCACTAAAGAGCCAACGCATGCCCAGCTCCCAGTTTTTCTTAAACTTCCTGCCCCCGGTAATACTCACCAGGTGCCGGTTATCCCAGGAAGAAGGCACATATTCCGCATCGCCATCAGTAAACTCACTGCGCACCCAGGTATAGGCCAATATGCCATACACTCCTTTAAACAGCTTTTGCTGATACATCCACTCCACCCCGTACGCCCTGCCTTCAGATGTACTTGCGGCCGGACTATTGCCAATAGCCCCAAAATCAGCCCCCATGTTGGCCAGTGATACGGAGTCGGTAAGCAGGAATGGATAATTGCTGTATTTCTTATAAAATGCTTCCACCGTACTGATGGCATTGTGCTTGAAATTATATTCCAGGCCGGCCACCAGATGATCAGCCCGGAGGTAACGCAAATCGTTGGTTTTATTAACGAGTTCGTTGGTCTGGTTGTCGCGGTAACCCAATGTAGTATAGGGAGGCAACTGATAATATCGCCCGGTGTTAAAATTAAAACTGAGTTGACTACTTACGTTCCAGGCCAGCGAAAAACGAGGTGAAAACTGTTGAAAGAGGTTGTTCATATTCGAAGAGTAATCATTGGCGTCTAATCTAAACCCACCAGACAAGACCAGACGGCCTTCTGCCGTTTTTACGGATGATTGAGCAAATCCGCCCCATTTGTTAAAACCCAGTTCCGTAGTGTAGTCTTGTATAAACAATCCATAGGGTGTCACCAGCTTGTTGAAATTTGCAGAGGCATACTCCGCCCGCTCATAGCTTGCCCCGTAAGTGAAATTAAAGTTACCCCTTTCGGAAAAATCTTCGATCCGAAACTTATACTCCGTTTCTTCTGCACTATAGTCCTGGATGAGGTTTTCGATAAGGCTTTCATCATTGTCCTTATACTTCCATGAAGAGGTGTTCAGACGGTTTTGACTGACCACTACTGTGGAAAAACCCTTCTCCCTGAAATGGTCATACCGCACCCCCAGGGTGTAGTTCCATTGGCCCGATACCGGCAAACTATTGAGAAAATAGCGCTGTAAATCCGTCTCATTAGCTTTGAGGTTAAGCTCAAAATCATCAAGTGCACCGATACCCAGTACAGTCAACTGATTTTTACTGTCCGGCCGCCACTTGTACTTAAATTGCAGGTCATTGTAGGCCGGAAGAAAGGGCAACTCCAGGGCACTGAACAAAAACTGAAGGTATGACCGGCGGGCAGATACAATAAGTGATGCATTTTCCCCCAGGGGACCATCAAAGGTCACCCCCAGATCACTGGCTCCAAGTGTAGCATTAAAGGCCGCCTTATCATTTCGCCCATCGCGTAGCTTAAAATCAAAGACTGAACTGAGCGCATTTCCCCGGTTTACCGGAAAGGCACCGGAATAAAAATCCACTTCCTTCAGCAGGTCGACATTGAGGATGCCTACCGGCCCCCCGGATGAACCCTGCGTCTGAAAGTGGTTAATCACAGGCGTTTCTATCCCATCCAGATAAAACTTATTTTCACCGGGCGCCCCACCGCGGATAATGATGTCGTTGCGGAAAGATACAGTAGAGGCCACCCCCGGCAGGCTCCTGAGCACTTTGGAAATGTCACGATTGCCGCCCGGAGCCCGTTGGATTTCATTCACTCCGATGGTACGTAACGATACCGGACTTTCTTCTGTCTTAGCAAATGGCGAGGCCAACACTTCCACCTCCTCCAGTCGGGTAGCCGACTCCTTCAACGCAATATCAACAATCGCAGGGCGTGCATTGGTCACCTGTATTTCAGTGAGCAGACGACCTTCAAATCCTACCGATGCCGCTTCCAGATTATAAAGGCCAGGAACAAGTCCATTC
>JAOUKJ010000459.1 GCA_029882675.1 Cyclobacteriaceae bacterium | reverse complement strand
ATTTGGGCAGTGGGTTTACGAGTCTTGCCGTAGAGTGATGTAATGGTCACACCCGTTTTAGCATCCTTGCCATCATCAATCTTTTGACCGGCATCAGCTTCCCCACGAAAGCCATGCTCCGGGGCAAATACTTTGACAATGTTTACTCCCCGGCTTAAAAGGGTGTCGACAATATGGGTGCTGCCAATGACGGCCGTATGGTTTACCACCATGGCTACCCTTTTGCCTTCCAGCAGGGGGAGATATTCATTCATGCGGGCAGCGCCAACAACGATTTGTTCTTTTTGGACAACCTCTTCTTTAGGAGCCGTTGTTTCAGGAGTAGCTACCTCCTGACCGGATTTATTTCCGTTGCAACCGAAAAAAGCAAATACCATCATGGCTAAAGTAAAAAGGCGTACAGATATTTTCATGACCAATGAGCGTTAGTAGGTAGTTTTATTTTTTTTAAGACACAATCGCATTTTTATGGTAATAAATCCAAGAGAAATATTGTATTTTGCATCATTGTGAAACCCAAAAATAGTTGTTATTCTTGAACCTCCCTTATTTTATTTCAAAAAGAATTAACAAACCGGAAAGTAAAAGCTTTTCTTCCACCATCCATAAAATTGCGGTAGGGAGTATCAGTATCGGGCTGGCCGTGATGATTGTTTCCTTCCTGATACTCAAGGGATTTCAGGAAACCGTAAAGGAAAAAATATACGCTTTTAGTGCCCACTTTCAGGTCACAAAATATTATTACGGCTCTTCGTTCGAAGAACCCCCGATGAACATTAATACTGCCCTGTATAAAAACTACAAAGACCTGGGATTTGTAGACCACATGCAGGAATATGCGCATAAGGCGGGTCTGATGAAAACGGAAGATGAAGTGTTGGGTATTGTGGTGAAAGGGGTCGGGAAATCGTTTGACACGGTACGTTTTTCATCCCACCTGATCGAAGGACGGTTTATCAATTATAACAGTGAAGGTTATTCGCGCGAGGTGGTATTGAGTAAGGCAATAGCAAATAAACTCCGAATAAATACCGGGGAAGACATTATACTTCATTTTTTTCAGGATCCTCCCCGTACCCGCAAGCTGAATGTTGTGGGTATTTATGAGACGAATTTATCTGAATATTATGATGATAGATTTATTATTGGAGACATCCGAATGATTCAGCGACTGAATTCCTGGGCAGATTCAATAGCAGGTGGTATGGAAATATTCGTAAAAGATGTGAATGCCATCGATCAGGTAAAACCTGTACTCGATAGCCTGATCGCCCACGATCAGTATGTGGAAAAGGTGAGTGAAAAATATATTCAGGTCTTTGAGTGGCTCGGTCTGATTAAACGGCAGGTCAATATTTTTCTCGCCATCATCCTGGTGGTGGTATGTGTGAATATGGTGTCCATTATCCTGATTATGATTATGGAGCGTACACAGATGATAGGCACCTTGAAGGCTTTAGGAGCAGATGACGGACTGATACGACAGGTTTTCAGCTATTCAGGTGCACGTCTGGTGACCAAAGGAATGTTCTTTGGAAATTTAATCGGACTTGGCTTTTGTGCTGTTCAGTATTATTTTGAAGTCATCACCTTAAACCCCCATGATTACTATATGAGCGTGGTGCCGGTAAGCTGGCACTGGGACATTGTGCTGTGGTTAAACCTGCTTACTTTCGTAACGGTATTTCTTATTCTCATCATTCCCACTGCGGCCATTGCAGGAATACAGCCAATCAAGGCGATAAGGTTTGATTAGCGATATCCGGTTTATGGTTTGGCAGGCCACTTGTCGGGCAATGGATATATAAAACCTGCATGTGAAAACGGGCTATGCCTGTGGGTATTTCTTAAACCAGCTACCTATCTTCATCTGAAGTACGCCAAATAACGCCTCTTTGATAATTCCTGTTGACATTTTTGATTGGCCCCGTACGCGGTCAGTGAAAATAATAGGTACCTCTTTGATTTTAAAACCGTGTTTATAGGTCAGAAATTTCATCTCAATTTGGAAAGCGTAACCCACAAATTTTACCTTGTTCAGGTTGATCGTTTCCAGTACTTTTCGCCTATAACACACAAATCCGGCGGTCGTATCGCGGTATTTCATGCCGGTGATTTTTCGCACATAATAACTGGCAAAATAGGAGATGAGCACCCTTGTCAGTGGCCAGTTAACGACATTGACACCGGTGACATACCGCGATCCAATGGCCATGTCGTTGCCCTCAATGGCACAGGCATCTTTCAGCTTGACAAGATCGTTTGGGTCGTGGGAGAAATCGGCATCCATTTCAATAATATAGGCGTACCCCTTTTCCATGCCAAATTTAAAGCCTTCAATGTAGGCCGTTCCCAGTCCCAGTTTTCCCTTTCTCGACAAAAGATGTAACTGCTTGCTGGAAGGTTTTTCTTTTAAAGATTGCTGAATGCCCTTTACTATAGCTGCCGTCCCATCGGGTGAGTTGTCATCAATGATCAGGATGTCAAAATCTACAGGCAATGAAAAGACTGTTTTGATCATAAGATCAATGTTCTCTTTCTCGTTGTACGTCGGTATGATGACCAGTGAATCTGACATATTGCAATTAAGCCAGCAAAGCTATAAAATTTACGTTTATTGAAAGCCTTTGTTTAATTTTTTTTGACAGAAGGTCAGCGCTCATTAGTTTTGTTGTTTTATTCACATATCTTAAATCCCACCTCATATGCCTAAAAACAGGTGTGTTTTCCTGGATCGCGATGGCGTTCTCAATAAAGACCGGCCCAACTATGTGTATGATCCCGGACACTTTGAAATAATAGAGGGTGTACCTGAAACCTTAAAGGCACTTAAGCAAAGGGGCTATTTATTGATTGTGGTGACTAATCAGGCGGGGATAGCCCGGGGCCTGTACACCCGAGAAGACATGCACAGGTGTCATGAATATCTGCAACAGCAATGCGGTGGGGCCATTGACCATTTTTATTATGCCCCTTCCCACCCATCAGTCAGTGAATCGTTGTCCAGAAAACCAGACAGCCTGCTCTTCGAAAAGGCGATATCACGGTATAATATCGATCCGGGTAAATCCTGGATGGTAGGTGACCGCGAACGCGACCTGATACCTGCTAAAAAACTGGGTATGGCCACCATTATCGTGGGTGAAAATCAATCTGACTATGCTGACTATAAGGGTAATGGCCTGTGGGAAGTGTTGGATATTATTATTGGCTATGGTCAGTGATTTACACAGGATTTAGCCGTCGAAAGGCGATCATCTTTCATCGTTAAAGGGTATCCCGTAGGCGCGGGAGCTCATCGCTCATCGCTCATGGCTCATGGCTCTTGCTTCTTGGCTCTTGGCTCTTGCCTCTTGCGTCATTGCTCATTTCCTTCCATTTTAAATATAAAAGCATATTTGCAAGGCCGGTTTTCCTCACTTTGCAATGCAGTAGGTAGTATCACTGTTGTTCCGCTTTCGGTGTAATGCCATTCCAGGGGCTGGTCGTACCCCAACAGTTTTATTTCGCTGTCATCATTGGGCCTGGCCAGCGTAAAAGTAAAGGAGGTGCCCGGCCACGCTAAGCTGGCAACATAAATATTGTTCCCGGATGTTATGTATCGGATATCTTCCCCTTCACTAAAGTTTTTCGTTCCCCGGGAATTATAAATGACTT
>JAOUKJ010000458.1 GCA_029882675.1 Cyclobacteriaceae bacterium | reverse complement strand
AGACACCCTCCGTATTTTAGCCCCTGACCGGGTGATGTGGCTTAACCTGACAGGCAGTGGTAATGAAACGGCAGCTCACCTGCTCGAATCGCCCCGCATAACGATCATGTTCTGCATGTTTGAAGGGAAACCCCATATCATCAGACTTTATGGCCAGGGCAGGGTCATTCATCCCACAGATACCGAATGGAAAAAGTATATTGGTCTTTTTCCGGACATTCCGGGAGCCCGGCAATTAATAGACGTTAAGGTGGATTCGGTACAGGGATCATGCGGATATGCAGTACCTTTAATGGAATATAAAGGAGAGCGCAATGAGTTTATCAACTGGGCAGAAAAACTGGGGCCGGAAAAAATGGAAGAGTATAAACGGAAAAACAATTCACTCAGCCTTGATGGTAAACCAACTGGCTTGCAATAATTATAATGTTTTTATAAGGTTTTCATAACCTAAACCAATCAACATAGCCATTCCAAAACTCAACAATGTACCGATGAGTATATACTCCGTGAGCTTCCGGTCTTTGGAGCGGGACATGTCTCCGAAACGAAATACAGACTTGGCAGCCAACAAAAAACCGATTCCCTGCCAGTAATTAATTGCTATAAATCCGAATATAAACAACCGCTCCAGCATACCGATGTATTTGCCTGCATTGGGTAGAGAGTCTTCCTCATTGTCTTCGTTCAGATCCCAGCGATTGATGATTACCTTCATCAAAACAGACGATACCCCGGTAAGCATAATCAATGCAGTGAGTATTAAAAATACCCGGGGAGTGTAAAGTGCTTCAAAAGAAATCGTGTATGGTTCATAAATGTACACGACAAAAGCTATGACAAGTAAATGAGCCAGCTGGTCAGTAAAAAACAGCACTTTGCTATCCAAAGCGTCTTTATAACGGGTCTTTAGATAGTCAATTATCCAATGAGTGAAAGTAATAATCAGCCAGCCCAACCAATAGGAATTTTCAAACTGCAGAACAACGATTAGGATGAGGCCATGAATTACTATATGATAGTGTAAAAAACGAGAGCGGTGCCTGTGCATTTCCTTATGTTTAATCCAAGCAGTTGGCTGGAGGACAAAATCACCCAACAAATGGGCGAAGACCAGTTTAATTGAAAGTAAAATCATAAGTTGCGTATTAATTCCCGATAACGTTTTTCCATTTGCATAATTTCTTTAAACCCGGCCCTCGTCAGGTTTTCACTGATGGTAGCCTGTGATTTACCGGCCATTTCTTCCAGTTCAGTTTGCGTGACATCTTCATTTTCAATCACAAGCTTTATTAAAGCTGAGGCCTTTTCAGACCATCGGTTGATGGTAAGCAAAGCCAGCGCCAGATAAAGATTCACCTCCTTGTCGAACTGCGGCCATAAAGACCGGACTGCGAGCGTTTTCTTCTCGAGTTGCTCGAAACATTCGCCCGAATGAATAAATGCACTCCCGGTTGATTGAGTAACTTTATCGGTAGAGTGATCTTTGCTGCCTATTCCTATGCCCATACGTACGTCAAGTGGTTTGTGTTGCCGGATGGCGGCCTTGATCAATATGGCCAGTTTCAAAGCTTCCTCAGGTTCAATCTCTATCTGAAAGCTGTCGCCCCGGTATATCTCCCAGACGCCCGGCTCCTCACCAAATTGCGAAAACAACCCCTTTAAAGCGCTTTGCCAAACTGCATTGGTCAGTTTTCTCGAGTTTATAATGTCTCCGGTGATCACGCTTGTAAACATGCTTCTTTTTATTTTCATATTTTATAATATCGGGTTATGAGCCGATAATCGGAATTATCGGCTCATAACCCGATAATCGGAATTATCGGGCTATAACCCGATAATTGATCTGAATATTCATTAATAAAGACTATAATTCACCATTAAAGCAATATTATCAAATATAAACGTGCCAAACAAGCAAAAGAAGTGATTTTTTAGAATTGATGCCAGGCATACATGTAAAATAACCACCACTAGAAATAATCATATTTTATTTTATAAAAAAATACGCTATTTTGTCAGTCAGATATACTTAAAGAAACACTCGCTGAACATGAAACACTTTATAACTCCGCTCCAATGGCCAAATACTATATTGATAGCCATTATTCTGTTTGCTCTTTCCGCCCCACTGGAAGCACAAAGAAAAAGTAAAGAAATAAACAGGGAGGCTGCCGGTCAATTGATAATAACCAATGGGGATAGTACCACCCGCTACCGGATAGTGATTCCTGCGGCCGCCTCAGAATACGAGAAGGAGGCCGGTCGGGTGCTTCAGAATCATTTGTTACAGATCTCCGGTACGGCCATTCCACAGGTAACGGATGAAGCTCCTGAATATGCCTATGAGATTGTATTGGGACAAAATGCCCGACTGGATGGAGAAAATATCAATTTTAATGATTTGGAGGCTGACGGTTTTCTGATCAGGACAAGGGGCAAGAAGCTGATTATCGCAGGGGGTAATTACAAAGGCACCCTGTACGGCGTTTATACCTTTCTGGAGAATTACCTTGGTTGCCGCTTGTACACACCTCAGGTGAAAGTGGTACCGGAGCAATCTCGAATCATCATCGGATCTATCAACGACCAACAGGTACCGGCCATCAGCTACCGGACTACACACTATAAATCAGCATGGGACAAAGAATATGTAGCCTGGCATAAACTGGATCATGATGAAAATGGTGAACGTCCCGACTGGGGGATGTGGGTGCATACTTTTCATGCACTTGTTCCTCCGGATGTCCACTTCATCGAACACCCGGAGTATTTTTCTTTGGTCAATGGCAAGCGCATCCCCACCCAACTATGCCTGACTAACCCGGAGGTATTGGAAATCGTGGTGCAAAACCTGCGTAAAGAAATAGCCCAAAATCCCGATGCCGTATATTGGTCGGTGAGCCAGAACGACAACCGCAACTACTGTACCTGCGACAATTGTACGGCCATTGATGACCGGGAAGGGACCCCGGCCGGGTCGATTGTACAGTTTGTAAACCAGGTGGCCGACCGTTTTCCGGACAAAATCATTTCTACGCTGGCCTATGAGTATGGCCGCAAAGCCCCTAAAACACTTAAACCACGTGACAATGTAAACATTATGCTGTGCAGTATAGAAGTGTACCGTCACCTGGCCATTGCCGATGACCCTGAGAGCGAAGATTTTGTGCGGGATGTAGAGGAGTGGGGCAAAATAGCCAATGACATTATAGTCTGGGACTATGTGATCCAGTTTCCCAACCTGATCAGCCCGTTTCCCAACCTGCATGTGATCAAGCCCAATCTGCAGTTTTTTATGGAAAATGGCGTAACGGCCATGTTTGAGCAAGGCAACCGGGAAGTAGGTGGCGAGTTTGCAGAGCTCCGTGCCTACCTGATCTCTAAACTGATGTGGGATCCCAATGCTGATGTGGCCCTGTTGATGGACGATTTTCTCAACGGTTATTATGGGAAGGCCGGGCCTTTTATCAAAACTTATATTGACGACATGACAGAAGCGCTTCTGAAGTCAGGCGCCCCTTTGCGCATTTTTGGCAGTCCCAAAGAGGCGACCAGCAGCTACCTGACCCCGGAACTAATTACTCATTATGAAGACTTGTTTGATCAGGCTGAGGCCGCTGTAGGGGATTCTTCTGAAGTGCTTGAACGGGTTCGCATAGCCCGGTTGC
>JAOUKJ010000457.1 GCA_029882675.1 Cyclobacteriaceae bacterium | reverse complement strand
CCGCACAATGCCGTAGAGCCGTATTCATGACGCATCATATAGGGTGCAAAACCAATCCCGGAGGGCTGCTTACCAAAATGCGGATAGTCCCCTCCCCTGATCAACTGATAAATGGGGCTCGAATGGCAGTCCACCGAATACATATATCCCAGCTCATCGTAGGCATAGCCGAAGGGATTGACCCGGCCGGTGGTAGTAAACTCCACCCGGCTGCCGTCTTCGCGAAAACGAAAAGTGTTGCCACTCTCCATGGTGATGGTATCGCCATCGGTGCCTGCCACAACAGATGTATTGCTAAAACCATGGTCGGCATGTATCCAGCCATCCCAACCCCGTGTCAGGTTGTTGACCATCCCGTGGGTGTCACGGGCACCAAACCCCTGAAGTAAAACTTTAACATCATCGGGGATATCATCACCATTTTTGTCAATAAAGTGATAAATTTTCGGGATGCTGTAGGCCACCACCCCGTCTTTGACCGGCACTACGCCGATGGGAATATTGAGCGTATCGATGAAATCAATGATCTTATCGGCCTTCCCGTCGCCGTTGGTGTCTTCCAATATGGAGATGCGGTCTTTACCGGCACCCGGCCTGGAGGCAAAAGGGTATTCGTTGGACTGCGTCACCCACATCCTGCCGCGGGCATCGAAGCTGAAGTTCATGGGTTTACCGATATCGGGCTCGGAAGCGAAAAGTTGTATCTTAAATCCCGGGGGCAATGTAAAGCCCAATCGTTCTTCTTCCGGGGTGCGTGCCTCTGTTTCGCGAATATGTTTGTTAAATTCTTCTTCGGGAGTGGGCGTCCGGATATTACCTTTTTCCCCGCTACAAGCTCCTAAAAAAAGGAATAAGCCAGCGAGTAAACAGATCCTTGAAAGGCCGGATGTTTCTTGATCAGGTGATGACATAAGTAGTTAAGGTTTGTTCAGTATTATAGAAAATACTCAACAATATAGGGAAATTTTGGTGAGAAAGTAAAGAAAGCACATTGACGCTGCCTTTTAAACCAACCACCCTGCATTTGAGCTGGAAGGGGATTAAATGAATGATCAGGGTCTCTTTCAGAAAACCCTGACCGGGAAGAATGGCAGAAAGCCTTCCTCCTACTGCCAACCACTGAGACTAATAGCATCAAAACCTGATCCCTGCACTAAAGCCGGCATACATCCGTACATTGGCCCTGTCACCGGTATAGTCAAAGAAACCACGGCGGGCCAGTGCTACCGGAACGATCTGCCCGGTCTCGTCTTTTTGACCGGACACGGCCACATTCAGTTGGGGGCCGCCAAAGACCTTCAGCCTCTCGCCTATGCCATAAGATGCCGTGAGGCGTAACGTGTTAATCAGGTTTACACCATAAGTATCCCGTTTCCAGTAGCGCTCTTCGTAAATGTGCCTTGAGATGACATCAACATCTATGTTCATCTTTTCTGACAAGGGTACGATGGTGCCCAGCCCCAGTCCAAAGGCCCAATAGGGCACATCGTCGCGGGTGACCACCCCTGCGGTGAATATATTGTAAAACTTTTCCGTACCGGTTTTGAAACTGGCATTGAGGTAAAAAGTCTCGTTGGCTTCCAGTTCCAAAGCATGGTACCCATTTCTGACAAAACTCAACAGCCCGATGGGAACACCCCCATCGATTGAATCGGCAATGTTTATCAGACCCAGTTGAAAACCATGGACATTTCGGCCGATATTAATCAGGCCGGCTTGTACGCCTGTCATCTCCCCGGGAGCTACATTTAATATACCACTAATCTGGGCACCTTTCATATCGCCGGCATTAAAATTGGCAATGCCTGCCAGTTGCGAGCCTGTCATTGATTTGGTGGAAATATTCAGTATCCCGGCCAATTGCGCCCCCTTGATGTCGCTGGTATTCATGTTGGAAATGCCGGCCACCTGCCATCCTTCGAATTGCCACCGGTTGAAATTGGAAATACCCGCTATTTGTGTTCCGTGGACAGTGCCCATAGAGCCATTGACCAAACCGGCTATCTGGGCTCCTGATATATTTCCGGTGGATATATTGGCCAGTCCACCGAGTTCCAGTCCGGTTACACCCCCCGACACGCCCGCCAGCATGTTCAGCGACAGTGTATTTTCAACCCTGTGTGACATGAACCCGTTTGTACCCATGGGTGTAAAAAAAGTGACCTGCACGGCCCGGTGTTCCTTCAAAGAATCCGGTTTTTCGGTCTTTTGTTCGGCGAAAACGAAGGATATTGTCCCGGCCAAAAATAAGGTGATGCTAAGAATGTGCTTTTTCATTTCTATCAAATTTTAAGTTTCTTCAATGTGATGACAATTGATGGGAAGGTTACCCCTATTGGGGTTGATATTTTTTTGAATATGACCTAAAATCCGCAAGCGTATTTTAGGTATTAAATAAAAAGGCGTTTTCCCGCCTCCCGAGCATCGGGACGGGCGGGAAAACATTTAAAATATACTTTTTTTTGATGCACTTGAATAAGTGAGTGGCCTTTAGATTAAAAACGTATAATTCTGTTATATTTAGAACATTATTAAATGTTCCTTAAAGCCGCTTGCGGATTTAAGGTATGATATAGGTTTACCGTTATAGTTATATTAATGATTTCATTCAATGCAAATTGATTAATCATAGTATCACACCCCCATTAAACCTGATTAGTGTCCGTCTATAAAGTCGGCCACTCGGCTCTTTACGTTGAAATTTTGTCCCGACAAGTCGGGGCAAAATTTCAACGTTTAAGCGGTTTTTCCCCGCCTCCGGCGGGGAAAAACTTTTAACCTTTGGCATTATGGACAGACACTAATTATACGATCATGAAAAAGACAAACAACCAAGTTCTCCTTCAAGTAAAAATTGTAGCCTTCATTGTATGGGTGTCATTGAGCGCCTGTTCAGGCCCTCATAAAGAAAAGGGAACTATTGAAAATAATACTGATCATACAGCTAAAGCCCCGCCCGACCAACCCACCGAAAGAAATTACCGTGTCTATATGGACATCTCCCATGGTCAAAAGTTCTGGAACAACCCGAACGACATGGTTAAAACCGCCGGAAATAATTACGAGAGAGTAAAATGGATGACAAGTCAAATACAAAATACCGCATCCTCTGTCGATGCATCGGTAGGCTACTTTAATTCCGGCATTACCGCTGAAGGATTGACTGATTGCGACCTGCTGTTTATACATATACCTTCTACACAATACAGCGAAGAAGAAGTCTCTTCCATCATTAAATTCGTTGAAGACGGAGGGTCGCTGTTTTTAGTCATGGATGAAGATTATTGGACCAATTTAACAAAAACCAATGTCAACGATATTATCAAACCGTTCGACATCCAATTTGGCGGTAATAGCCCTGATAAAAAGTCAGGCGGACATACAAAGGCGGGAGTAATAACCAATGAATCCATGAAGGTCAATTGTCACGGGACCCGGACCCTGACCGGGGGTACCGCTTTCTGTTTTCAGGACCAATCAGAAGAAGCGTTTGGCGTTTATAAGGAACTGGAAAACGGCGGAAAAATGGTTGTGATGGGTGATGGAATGGCGTCCTTATACATGACTGAATGGGACGGCGTGAAAGGATATCCGAGTCATGAGTTTATGCAGATGGTTTTTCAGTGGCTTTTGGGGTAGTATTAACCCGGTTTGTTGACCAGCGTTACCAGG
>JAOUKJ010000456.1 GCA_029882675.1 Cyclobacteriaceae bacterium | reverse complement strand
TCATATCTAAAATCTAAAATCTAAAATCTATTATCTCACATCTCTTGGGTCAACCTTTGGTAATATCTCCCGGCTCCCCTATATTGGAACACTTTTTTAAACTTTAATAAAATTAATAAAAATACCTTATGATAGTCCCAAGAACATCCAGAAAGGAAATACTGGCCAAGCTGAGAAAGAAGATTGAGAAAAAAATTCCGGTTTTTATAGCCAGTGCCGGAAGTGGGTTAGTGGCAAGTCTCCTTGAAAAAGCGGGAGCAGATTGTGTGAATACTTTTTCAGGGGCCCGTTTAAGGGCAAATGGCATGGGTACCATGTCTATGATGTGGCCCATTCTGGATTCCAACAAACAAACCATTGACTATACACGTGAGGATATTATGCCCGCCATAACAGGCGATGCCTTTATATGTGCCTGTATCAATGCTAACGACCCCTTGAAAGACATGCGTGTTGTCCTGGACGACCTGAAAAGGATCGGGGTGTTTTCTGTTTCCAATATCGGCCCGTCCATCAGTTATGTGGACAAGGACAGTGAGATTTACCGGGTGCTTACAAAAAGTGGCATTACCCTCGACCACGAGATTGAGATGCTGGCGCTGGCCAAAGAAATGGATATGGTTTCAGTAGGTCTTGCCTTTGATGAGGAAGACAGTATAAAAATGGTGGAGGAGTCTCAGCCGGACATCTTTTGTTTTCATGCAGGCACCACCAAGGGTGGCTTGAAAGGCTATGATTCCGGGGAAACGATCGAAGAAACAGCGGCCCGTACTGAAGAAGTATATCAGGAGTTGAGAAAGATAAAACCGGATGTGATACTTATCGCTCATGGTGCAGCACTGGAAAATCCGGTAGACGGACAGTATATTCTGGATCATACTTCCTGTGACGGGATATGGACCGGCTCTTCTACTGAGCGGATTCCTATTGAAAAGGCTGTGCTTTCCACAGCAAAAGAGTTTGCAGGTTTAAGATTTCCCGACACAAAAAAATAACAGCTATGGCGAAAACTATCGCGCTACTCATTACCCTGGATACGAAAGACCAGGAAGCCGGATACCTCATGGAGAAAATCAGGGCCCGGGGGCATGAACCCCTTTTGATGGATATTGGCGTGATTGGTGAACCAGGTATTGAAGCCACCATTAGCAGGCATGAAATTGCAAAAGCAGGGGGGGGCGACCTGGATGAATTGTTGAAAAACCCTACCCGGGAAGTGGCCGGGGCCATCATGGTGCAGGGGAGTATCAATATTCTGAATGAGCGCATTGCTGCAGGGCAAGTACATGCCGTACTGGGGTTGGGAGGTACACAAGGTACTTCAAGTGGTTGCGATATCATGCAGGCCCTGCCTTATGGTTTTCCGAAAGTCATGGTATCTACGGTAGCTTCCGGTGATACCTCGGGATTTGTGGGCATCAAAGACATCACCATGATGTTTTCGGTAAGTGATATTCTGAAACTCAACCCCTTCACCCGGAAAATATTGTCCAATGCCGCTGCGGCAGCTTGCGGTATGGCCGATGTGGAAACGGTTTTTGACCTCCACAAGGGGGAAAAACCACTGATCGGTATGTCAAACCTCGGTGTACTTACCCGGGGGGCCATGAAAGCCATCGAATATTTTGAAGAGGCCGGCTACGAGGTGATTGTCTTTCATGCCGTGGGCTCAGGTGGACGGGCCATGGAACAAATGATGAAAGAAGGAATCATTGGAGCAGTGTTTGATTATGCCATGGGTGAGATTGCCGATGATGTGTTTGGTGTATTGCGCGCAGGAGGCCCGGAGCGCCTTACCGTAGCTGGAAAACTGGGCCTACCGCAGGTCTTGTGTCCGGGAGGGGCCGAACATCTGGGGATTATCGTGCCACCCCACCATGTGCCTGATGAATATAAAAACCATAAAATCGTTTTTCATAGCCCGGTCGTTTTTGTGCCACGTTTAAATGTGGAGGAGATCACGAGAGTGGCCGACGACATCTGCCAAAGACTACAACATACCAAAGATAAGGCCTATTTTATGATACCTAAGGGAGGTGTTGGAAGTTATTCGGTGAAAGGTGGCCCATTATATGATGTTGAGTCCGACACGGCCTTTTTTAACCGACTGAAAGAAAACCTGCCCGCAAATATTGAAGTGCTCGAAAGGGATCTTGCTGCTGAAGACCCGGCTTTTGTCAGGGAAGGAGTGGATCGATTGATATCCTTAATTGAAGAACGAAATAAATAATCACCTCATTAATTTTTGTAGTTCATAATAACTCACCGGAATGAAAACACTTAAACATAACCTGTTTTTAGCACTTATTACCTCGCTTCTTTTTACCGCCTGTTCAGACAAAAAGACGGAAGGCCTTTTCATAAAAAACGGACAACAGATCGCTTTAATAGGCGGTAATCTGGGCAGCCGGATGATAGAATACGGCTATTTCGAGACAGCTTTTCAGCAGTCTTTTCCGGATAAACAGGTGGTCATTCGCAATATGTGTGATCCCGGTGATACGCCCGGTTTACGTCCGCAGCCCGGCCGGGAAACAGGTTGGGCCTTTCCGGGAGCTGAAAATTTTCAGACTTTGCTGGCTGAAAATACGGACAGCGAGGGGCATTTTGAATACCCCGATGAATGGCTGACACGCCTTCAATCAGAGCTGATTATTGGTTTTTTTGGCGGAGTAGAATCCTTCTCGGGAAAGGAGGGACTGGAAAACTTTAAGAGAGAACTTGAAGCTTTTATTCTCCATACGCACAAGCAAAAGTACAACGGGAAAGACACCGCCCGACTGGTTTTGGTATCACCCATCGCCATGGAAGATTTATCGGATAGGCAGGATGTCCCTGCGGGCCTGGAGGCCAATGAAAACCTGGCCATGTACACGACTGCCATGGAACAAATCAGTGCCAAACACAACGTTCCCTTTGTCAATTTGTTCGGGAAAAGCAAGGAGTGGTATAAGCAGGGTCAACACACTATTGATGGCCTTCAACTCAACGAAAAAGGATATCAAAAACTGACTGATGAGGTCATGGCCCAGCTTTTCGGGTTGTCATACAAGGCTGAAGAAGAGACTGATCAACTGGTGCGCACTGCCGTATTGGAGAAAAACTGGTACTGGCTAAAAGATTATAAAATACCCAATGGCGTACATGCGTATGGCCGCAGGTACGAACCCTTTGGGCCGGACAACTATCCGGAGGAGATCATGAAAACGAGGCAAATGACAGTTATTCGGGACAGTGCAATCTGGGACGCCCTCAAAGGTGAAATAAAAGACCTGGAGACCGCTGATAAGAACACATACAAGCTTTCTGAAGTAAGTACAAATTATGATCTGGAAAATAATAGCGTAGAGTACCTTTATGGCGATGATGCCCTGGCCAAATTTACCCTGCCCGAGGGGTATAAAATTGAATTGTTTGCCAGTGAAGAGGACTTTCCTGACCTGGCAAATCCTGTTCAAATGTCCTTTGACGGAAAAGGAAGACTCTGGGTGTCTGTCATGCCCACCTATCCGGCCTACAAACCGGGTGATCCAAGACCCAACGACAAAATCCTCATCTTTGAAGATACAGATAGCGACGGCAAAGCAGATAAGCAAAGTATATTTGCCGAAAACCTGCACCTGCCCCTTGGCTTTGAGCTGGCCGAAGAAGGGGTATATGTGTCACAGGCGCCCCATCTGAAA
>JAOUKJ010000046.1 GCA_029882675.1 Cyclobacteriaceae bacterium | reverse complement strand
TTGATCATATCAGCCTTGTGTTCACTTTTTGCACTAATAGAAGGTATTCTCAGCCAGTCAAAAAGCTCTTCAAGAAACCTTGTTTTATTTTCTTCAATGTAGCTGTTCATTGTAAATTGTTGATTTCACCAAAGGTAATCAGTAACCACCAAAAGGCAAATATGTTAAAATAAACTCTGTTTATTTTAGACACATATCTGCTGTATTTTCTCTATAAAACCTGAAAATTAAACGACAATAATAATTACCCTGGAATTTTTCCTAAGATATTTTCCTAAAATACTCAAACAACATATATATGTTGTTAATTTTGAATACTTGAATACCCAAACAATAAGAATCCTTTCGTGTTATGTGTTTAACGGATTCAATGATATAGCAGGTGAAAAGTCTGAAACATTTATTTTTCAACAACCTCGGAGAGGATGACGATATTTTGCAAAAAGCAAAAGTTGAAATCATAGCTGATATCATCGCATTTGCCTTGATAGTAACATCTGTAATTGCAATCATCACCTTTTTTACCGGTCATCATATTTTAGCCTTTCGCGCCTTGCTAAGCGTGAGTATTATTGTTGCATTGATTTATCTAAGTAAGGTAAGGCAATCTATTGTGCCCCTCGTTCACACTTGCATCATTTTAATTATCCTTACGATCGTCAGTAATGTTGTTTTTATTTTTCAAACTGTTGATTACAGTACCATTTCACTATTTTTCATCGCCATCTTTTTTTCTTTCTACTTTCTTTCTATTCAATGGGCCACATTTTACACCATCATTCAAACGATAGTCATTTCAGTCATTCTATTGTTAAAAGGGCTAAATGTCCGCTGGACAACTTTACCCGCACAGGAATTTAATTCGTTAGAACAAGTATCTACCTTTTTGCCTTTACTGCTTGTACTTTTTTACTTTATGTATCGTGTACATCAGGCCAACATTAAATTTTCTGATTATTTAAAGGAAAATAACGAAAACCTTAAAAAAATAAACAGGGAATTAAAGGAGGCTAACATAAAGGCGGAATCAATGAATAAACTAAAATCAAATTTTCTGGCCAACATGTCTCATGAGGTTCGAACTCCCATCAATGGCATCATGGGGCTGGCTGAACTTATGGAAATCCGTACCGATGATCAAGAGGTACATGAAATGCTCAGTATGCAAAAACAAAGTAGCATCAGGCTCCTGAACACAGTAACAAATATTCTTAATTTTTCGAAAGTAGAATCAGACCATGTGCAGCTGGAATTAGTCGATATGGATATTGTAAAATCCATCAGGGAAAGTGAACATATACTCAGGCCAATAGCCCGGAAAAAGAATCTATCGTTTGTTGTGGATATTCGGGGTGAAAAAATACGCTGTAAGGCCTCCGGTGATATTATTAGTCAAATCATCAATCACCTGGCCGGTAATGCTATAAAATTCACAGTAAAAGGAAAAATCACACTTTCAGTTCAGCAAAAGAATGAAAATGTATTGATAAGCATAAAAGATACAGGCATTGGAATTTCGCCAGAATTTATACCAAAAATGTTTAATCCCTTTGAACAGGAAAGCACAGGAATAAAGCGGACATATGAGGGTTCGGGCCTTGGCCTTTCTATTGTCAAGCGCTACATCGAAATTATAAAGGGCACTATTTCCGTTGAAAGTGAGCAGGGAAAAGGCACCGAAATAATGATTAGCATTCCGTCAAATAATAACGAAAACGCCTAAAAACCATCATCGTCGTCACCATCGTCGGTTTTTTCTTTTTCTTTTTCTTCCTCATTAAGTTCAGCTTCCGCACTCAATTGATAGGAAACAGTGATCCCGTAATACTGTTCCCTGAACCGGTTAATAAAGCTTAACGTTTCTGCTTCATCACCAGGCACGAACACCAGCTCACCAATTTTGGCTTTGGAAGCATTGGTGCGTTTTTTCACTATATTATTAAATTCCTGATTGGATGAATAGAGCAGAAGGCGATTATCCTCATAACCAAAGAAATACCAGGAGTCAGCAGACGCTTTATAAAAAAGATTAAAGACAGGTGTTCCGTCTTCATTTTTTCTTAATTCCATAAACCCCTCAAAAGCCCCATTAACATTATACCCCAAAACATTACTCATACCAAGTAATCCCTCAGAGTAAAATGCCTTATAATCCGTTGACCACTTTATATTAACATCTGTAAAAACCATAGGTTTTGTGATCTCGGGGCTAAAACCAGCAAGCGGAGTATTCTCTACAAGTGTACGCTCCTCATATTGCTTTGCTGCTTTATCACCAATGATTTCGGCCAGTTTGTATAGCAACTCAGTCGGATCACCCAGACCTTCCGGGGCACCCAGGTTTTTGATGACTGCTTCAAGGTCAAAGGCCATGGCATCATATATTTGCCGATGAATATTAAAATCAATCGTTAATAAAGCATTTAAATTAAAAATACCGGTTTCTGTATTTCCCCTTCCGATCAACGCCGATTGAAACTGAGCGCCCCTGTTGTTCTCAAAAAATTGCACCGGGCCTTCCAGCCTGATATCACCGGACTCTTCATTATAGGTAAATACCTTTCCAGCATAACTTTCGCCAGATGTTTTCGCCGGATCTTCAATCACAAATTCATTATTATCCTCATCATAAAACAACATTCCGCCTGGACGGAAAAACACCTCATCATCAGGTGATCGTGGCAGATCAATAAAAAGGGCATACATATCATTATCAAGCGTAGAGAAATACAATCCCGCTTCTATGATTCTTCCTTCTTCAGTTGTGCTATTATCAAAATCAATGGCAATTTTCTTATTGTCAGCATCGTGATTATAACCTATCCAAATGTCATCATATTGATTTTTTGTCAGGTTAAGTCGGATATACCCATTTAGGCCAAGCATAGGGTTGTGGGATACCATTTTTACATCCCCCTTGTAAAACATACCCGGAGAAATAAGTATATTATCATCCTCGGCAATTTCACCATTGGCCACGGTATGTAGCTTTGATGTTAAATTTCTTCCTTCATCCTCGGGAAATTCCTCCAATCGGAAATTTTCCATTTTTATAGCAAAGGTATCTCCCAAAGCATTCACGAGCTCATAAGTAGCATGACCGGAAAACATATTCCGTGAACCTACATTAATAACCCCATCATACAAACGATGGTAGCCGGTTAGGGTGTCCAGGATAATAGTGGTATTGTATAATGTCTCCAGTCTGGAGTTCTCATGTATAAGGACTTCATTATTTTCAGGCGTGATTAAAGCATCGGCAACCACAATATATGGAATACCGCTGACTTTAAGTTCCTGTCTTTCAATATCATACACCGCAGAAGTAGCATTAAACCGCAAAGAATCCAAATCATCATTTGTCGTATAGAAGTATGAATTTTCAATGGGCACATTATCGGGCTTGGCCATATATATTTTCTGTTCATTAAGGTCCCAACGTGCCGTGGGTATAGATGTTTTATATTGCGCATATGGAAATTCCACCGCCGCTTCCCCTTCAATTTCCGGACTTATATCAGCGAAATTCTGATCAAGGTTGAAATTAAGTCTTACATCTGTTCCAGCCAGTGCGGGTTTTTCCGGGTTATTGGACTCAACGATAAAATCCGCATTTCTGGCTGCATAACTATTATGGCGGAAGGTGAGCCTTTCAGAAGTAGCGATGGAACCCCGGGAAATAAGTCGCCCTGAGCCAAATACACCACTATTTGAAATAATAGCCGTACCATCCAGCGAGGCCGTGCCATTATAAAACTGAAAAGGATCAGCGATGTTTGATACATACATAGAGTCCTTTTGAGGAAGCCACTTCATCCTGAAATTGGCCAAATTTGCCTGAGGAAATATTACACCACTGTGCTCTTCTTCTTCAATATTCGCATTTAACCCCTCGCCTGTTACAGAATCCTGATAGAAAATAAATTCATCTGATATTAAAGTAGAAGACAGGAAATCGATTCGACCTGTCGATCGTAATCCTTTTTTATTCATCCTCAAATCACCATATAATCGGCCCGCTCCTTCATAAAGCTGATAACCTTCTTCCGGAACAAAATGGTTGAATCCCATCGTATTATCCGGCTGATACCTCAGGTTCTCGTCAAAATCAGGAAACATTCCACTTGATGAAAATACGCCTTCAAACACAATAGATGCCGGGTTACTATCTCCCAAACTATCTATTTCAAAAGGAGGAACTACAAAAAATAGCGACTTATCATAATTGCCATTAAATATTTCTTTTCGGTCAAAATAAAAAACTGCTCCCATTCCCGCCGTAAAATTAGGATAGTGCGGATTATGAGCCTTGCCCGATTTATTACCAGGTTCATTGAGGTATAAGGTACCAGCTGTTTTACTCGCACCAGGCATCAAACTGGCCGTTTGTGCAGCCGCTGAGTCAACACCTACCATTGAGTTATCAATTTTTTTCCGGTTTCCAAACTCATCCTGCACATAAAACTGAACAGAATCTATCGCTTGCATATGAACAAGAAAGCTGTCGTACTTGAAGGTAAACTGATGACCAAAATATTCAAAATTTCCGGCAACCAGCCTGCCACTAAATTCAACATCCCTACCTTTCAAAAAGGTGACTACACTACTGTCGGGAAACATCTCAATATTCAGGGAGTCACTCATACTTAAATATTCCACGCCCCTCAGATCCATTCTTCCCTCGTTGAGATAAATGGAAGCATTGGGATAATCTGGTTGCTCATCCATTAAAGATTCAAGGATCATATCATCATAATCGATCCGCTCAAAGTTGGCATCATAAAGCATTACTCCTCCCTTCTTGAGAATAAGCTCGTCCCTTTCTTCATCCATCTCAACCAACCCTTTATACTTGAGCAGTTGCATGGCTCCTTTAAATATGTCATTTTGAATTCCATACTCAGCGGCTACCTGGCTTATACTCATTCGTTCTGAATTAATTTTTTTTGCATAGGAAGCAATCACGCCCAGAGGATGAAAATCATAAATGGAGCCCAATCTAATGTAATCTATCTTTTCAAAATGATCCTCACTTTCAACAACCATAGGATCCACCCGTTTTGCTTGACGCATAAAAACATTAAGCGTATCAGTATTTAAGTCCCATTTTATTATTTCCGTCCGGAAATTGACATTAAAATACGAAGAATAGTAGGGTGTGTCTTTGAAATTACCATCATGGCGATCAACACTTAGCAGGTGTGCATTTTTATTAAAATCTATTTCCACTGCCGGGTGAAATATTGAATCCCTCCTGTGAATTATACTCATTCTGCCACTTTTTGTCGAAATCACAGAGTCTCCCAGATTAAATACCGGACTTCTTACAATCACTTTATTTACATCATTTGCATTGGCTGTCAAAACTGCATTTTCCTTTAGAAAATTTGCGCTCTGCAAATGTGCTCCCGTTAGCGAAATACCGCCTTTAAAACCCATCTTTTCATCATTGAAGCCTTTAATAACATGACCGCTACGGTAGGATAAAAAGCCTGGATACCTCGGGGCAATCAGACTATCATGTCTCACACTTTTGAATTCAAAAATACCCTCTACAGGTTCTTCCAGTTTATCCGGGTAGGTAAGGATTGCATCCCAGGCTTTCAATTCAAATTTATCTACTGCAAATGTATATTTACTAAGCTCAGCATACACCGTATTGTCCAGGCCAGCTGTAGTCCAATCAAACTTGCCTCCACTACCTGTAAAGGCCTTCTCTTCCAGCGAAAAAAATCCAGATGTTCCTTCTAAAAAAGCGGAGTCATAGAAAGTAGAAAAATTAAGCGTTGCCTTTTCAAACCGAATAATGGGGCCACTGGGTTCGGGCAATTCAATAACAGGTTTACGAAGTTCAAGGAGATCGGGTTCATAAACATATGATTCTTCAGGATAGTTCTCATCGTAATTATCATAAGATTCCTGATAGGGCTCATCGTCATAATTATCCTGATACTCATCATCATAAACGGTGTCATCATAGGACTCTTCATAGGGTTCATCGTAGTAATCATCACCACTTGCTTCCGAAAAATTATCCAGCGGGCTGCCCCATTGACTTTCAATAAATTCAAAGGAATAGGAGTCATCAAGGACATAAACTTTTTTTGCCTGATTATAAAATAAAGCATGATGCTCAAAGAAGAGTGTCATGGTCTTCAGAAAATCAAGAAACTTTTTCTGCTCAAAGGTTTCCAAGACCTTTGCCGTCATATTCAAATATTGATTAAACTGCTGGTTTTGAACACCTTCGTATTCTACGGCATTGACAATAGTATGAAAATACTGCGTCAAATGAGGGTATATTCTCACTTTATTGTCAGCCATTAACAGTGTTTGCTCGATAATCTTTTTTTTGATATCCGGCCCCAGGGCAGGCCAAATCACTCCAAATCGTCCGCCCACCTCCAGCGCATGTTCGTTATTTACCTTTTTGAGCAATGTATCAATGGCCGGACCAAACGCCTGTGGTGTTTCCGGAATACTGTTGTACTGAGCCTTTGAATTAAAACTCAATAAAAAGGCACATACAATTAAAATATATTTGATTGAAGTTCTCACGATGAATGTATGAAATTCCGAAATTCCATTGAATTAACCAATTATTTTATAGCTATACGATAGAATTCAGACATTAAGGGCCGAAAATTCAGGCAAATTGCAATCCTGGTCATGCCACATGTTCCTTAGCCTTCAAGACAAAAGGAAATACAAGCCCAATTATCTCTTTCGGCATTTTGCAAAACCTTCAATCCTGATTTTTGAGCACTGTTAATAATATCCTGCCCATCATCTTTAAAAAAACCGCTCAATAAAAGAAGACTACCTTTCTTCATCTTCCTGACATAGGCATCCATCTCTTCAGTGAGTACATTTTTATTGATATTAGCAATGATCACATCATAATCATCCTGCAAGGGCACATCTGATATTGTCCCTTGAAAAACATTTATTTTAGTACAATTGTTCAGGTTACTGTTTTCCTGTGTATTTTCCACACACCAGTCGCTGATATCGTAAGCATCAATAGCTATTGCCCCTTTTTGCTCACTTATGATAGAAAGCACTCCAGTACCGCACCCTGCATCAAGTACTGTCTTGCCTGTCAGATCCAGTTTCAACAAAGCGGCTACCATCAGCCAGGTAGTAGGGTGGTGCCCGGTGCCAAAAGACATTCGCGGATTAATAACCACTTCATACTTATATTCCTCCTTTATTTGATGGAAATCAGCACGAACCAGGCATTGTTCCGCTATAACTACCGGGTCATAGTTTTTTTCCCACTCTTCGTTCCAGTTTTGATTTTCGACAATACCCCATTCATAAGTAAGCCCCTCTACCTGACTATACCTTTCCATTACTGACTCAACGTCTATTTTTTCCTTTTCGCCTTCTTCAACGTAAGCATCCAGCCCATTATCCGTTTCTTCCATGGTATCAAAGCCCGCATCGGCCAGCTCAGCAACCATAATATCTTTCCACTGGTCAGGGCAACTGACCTTCAGGACTGCATATTCCATGTTTTTATTAAAATGATTTGGCAATATCTATAAAATCGCGTGCATTAAGAGAAGCTCCCCCTATCAGCCCTCCGTCAACATCTTCACAGGAAAACAGCTCTTTTGCATTTGAAGGCTTACAACTTCCACCATAAAGAATGGATATTTCTCCAGCCACTTCCTGTCCATATTTTTTTGACAGGCAATTTCTGATGGCAGCGTGCATGTACTGCGCCTGGTCTGAGGTAGCTGTTTTTCCTGTGCCAATAGCCCAAATTGGTTCGTAAGCAATCACTGTTTTCTTAATATCTTCTGCGCTGAGATGAAACAAGCTCTCCTCTATTTGATTTTCGACATGCTTATATGGATCGCCATGCTCGCGCACTTCCAATGGTTCTCCACAACAGAAAATGGGCGTAAGCTTACCCGAAAGGACAAGATCCACTTTTTTCGCAAGCTGTTCATTCGTTTCCTGAAAATACTCTCTTCTTTCACTGTGTCCGATAATCACATATTCTGTGCCCACGGAACTTAACATGGCTACAGACACCTCACCGGTATATGCGCCATTTTCTTTTTCGTGACAGTTTTGCGCACCCAAATAAATATTTTCACCTGTGGATAAAAGTTGTGAAATGGCCTTTTGATGAATAAAAGGCGCGGCGAGAACAAGGTATACATCAGGACCTAACTCATCCTTTGCCATATTTACCACTTCTGAGACCAATTTCAGCCCCTCATCGTAATTATTGTTCATCTTCCAGTTTCCTGCTACTATTTGCTTTCTCATTGTTCTGTTATTAGTTATTGTCACAAAGATAAAGGTTGCACATTGAAAATAACAAAGAACATGCAATTCGTATTCACAGATTACCCCAACGAACGCAATTGGAATGAAGGGATTTAACCTTCCCATAACGTCAAAACGAAGCTGAAAGTGGAATGAGCTCTTTTTTTATTAAAAATGAACTGCATTTAAAAAAGCAGCAAAGCACCTGTCTTTATTGTACTTTTGGGCCTCATTGCACATCTTTATAAATTATTCAGGATAGCATCTTGTAATTTGTAACAAAAAGCCTTTTAATAAAAATGAATTGCCCTCCGGCAGGGAAATATGAAATGTATGGAAAAGGCCAATGACGTATTAAAGGAGTATTGGGGTTATGAACTTTTCAGGCCCCTACAAGCGGAGATCGTCAATACTGTCGCTGCTGGTAATGACACCCTTGCCCTATTGCCCACAGGCGGGGGTAAATCCATTTGCTTTCAGGTGCCTGGATTGATGAGATCAGGTATAACCATTGTTGTAACACCACTTATAGCCCTGATGAAAGACCAGGTGGAACAACTCAGCAAAAGAGAAATCAAGGCTAATGCCATTTATTCAGGATTATCGTACCGGGAAATAGATATCATCCTTGATAATTGCATTTATGGAAATATTAAATTTCTCTATGTTTCTCCTGAACGATTGCAAACGGAACTATTCATAGCGCGGGCTAAAAAAATGGATCTCGCCTTAATAGCCATTGATGAGGCTCATTGCATATCTCAATGGGGATATGATTTTCGTCCACCTTACCTAAAAATTGCGGAATTCACTGCCTTGTTTCCTCAAACACCCGTCATTGCACTGACCGCAACAGCTACAGAACAGGTAAAAGAAGATATTGTCGAAAAACTTAACTTACGGGAACCTCATATTTTCCAAAAGAGCTTTGCCCGGGCCAACCTGTCATATGCTGTTCGCAAAACGGACTCCCGTGAACAAAAGCTGCTTTCTATCCTCCGGAAGATTTCCGGAAGTGCAATCGTTTATATCAATAACCGTAAAGCAACCCGTGAAACTGCAGCATTTTTAATCAGAAATGGCATCAGTGCGGATTTTTATCATGCCGGCCTGGGACAGGATATACGAAGTAAAAAACAAAACCAGTGGATCACAGACCAAATAAGGGTCATGGTCTCTACCAATGCCTTTGGTATGGGCATTGACAAACCCAATGTCAGGGTAGTTGTACATCTCGAAGCCCCGACAAGCCCAGAAGCTTATTATCAGGAGGCCGGGCGTGCCGGGCGTGATGGATTAAAATCGTACGCCATTATCCTCTATTCACCGCACGATCTTATTAAATTGGAAAATGATGTACATCTGGCCAATCCAAGTGCAGAATTTATCCGCCAGGTATATCAGGCGCTGGCCAATTACTATAAAATAGCCGTAGGTTCCAATGACGGTGCAAGGTTTGACTTTGATATCAATGAATTTTCCAATCGATTTAACCTGGCCCACAGAAAGGTGTATTTCGCTATAAAGAAAATGGAAAATGAAGGTTTACTTCAACTCAATGAAGCATTTGACGCCCCGTCAAAAATTTGGATTGTGCTTAAGAAGGAAGATCTTTATCGATTTCAAATCGAAAATAAAAGACACGATTATTTTATACGCACATTACTCCGTATTTATGGGGGTGAAATGTTTACACAGTTCGTTAAAATATCAGAAAAACAAGTGGCCCGTATTTTAAAAATAAGTGAAAAAGAGGTCATCAATGAATTGAAATTACTGGCCTCAAAAAATATTATCGATTACGACTGGCAAAAAGAAAAGCCTCAACTCACCTTTATAACTCCACGGTTTGATTCCAATGAACTCCCCCTAAACTCCCGTCTGCTGAAAGAACGGGAAAAAACTGAAAAATTAAAAGCAAAGGCCATCATTGATTACATTGAAAATACCCATCGGTGTCGTTCACAAATTCTGCTGGAATATTTTGGCGAAGTTAATTATACCACCTGTGGAATATGTGACACGTGCATCAGTAATAAAAAAAATGATGCTGTTTCTCACCATATCACCTACAAAGCACAGATATTACATATTATCAGCGAACATCCCGTTGATATTGACCAACTCATTGAAGCAATACAACCTGACAACCAACAAGAATTTCTGGAAGTTGTCCGCGAACTCGTGGAAACCCAGGTACTGAAGTACAATGAACGATGGCAACTTCAAAAAACCTAATTCCTAAAAACCGCAAGCGTATTTTCGGGATTAAAGAAAAATATGTTTTCCAGCCCTCTGGGGCTGGAAAACATATTTTTCTTTTTGGTACACTTGAATAAGTGAGTAACCTTTAACCTGACTTTTTCTCTTCAGCTGCCAATAAAAAAGCTTTAATGTATTGGTCTAAATCACCATCCAGTACATTTTGAACATCAGACCGTTCTACTCCGGTACGTGTGTCTTTAATAAGCTTGTAAGGATGGAGTACATAGTTACGTATTTGGGCTCCTCCAAAATCAATACTGGCCTTTGAACTCTCCACCTTGTCACGCTCTGCATTTCGCTTCTCCAGTTCTTTTTGATAAAGCCTGGACTTCAGCATTTTCATTGCACGCTCCCTATTAGCCAGCTGTGATCGCTCTACCTGACAAACCACTACAATTCCTGTAGGAACATGGGTAAGTTGCACTTTGGTCTCCACTTTATTCACATTCTGACCACCGGCACCCCCTGATCTGGAAGTGTGGAATTCCACATCTGCCGGATTGACATCAATCTCTATATTATCTTCTGCCAGCGGATATACATATACTGAAGCAAAGGAAGTATGCCTGCGCCCACCACTGTCAAAAGGCGATATTCTCACTAGCCGGTGAACTCCAATCTCCGATTTCATATTACCATAAGCGAAATCGCCCTCAATTTCCAATGTCGCTGATTTAATTCCAGCTCCATCACCCGCCTGATAGTTGACCTGCCTAACCTTATACCCTTTTTTCTCCCCCCACATAATGTACATCCTGTTGAGCATGTCGGCCCAATCCTGGCTTTCCGTACCACCGGCACCCGGGTTGATTTCAATCATCGCTCCTAGCTGATCTTCCTCATTGCTCAGCATCTTTTTGAACTCCAGTTCCTCCAGCGCTTTAAGCGTATGATTATATTCAGCATCAACTTCACTTTCCTGAGCCTCACCCAGTTCAAAAAACTCATATAAGGTTTCCAAATCACCCAATGCGGAATCTACCTTCGTGAAGCTATCTGTCCAAATTTTCTTTGAACGGATTTCCTGCAACACACGTTCGGCTTCCTTCGGGTTATTCCAAAATTCAGGTTGGGAAGTGACGAGTTCCTCTTCTTCTATTTCTCTAATCTTGCGATCGTAGTCAAAGGTACCTCCTCAAGGCATCAACGCGAGCCTTTAAATCTTTCAATTGATCTGTTGTCATCTGGTTTAATTTTATCTGAAGTGCAAAGTTATACCTACTTAAGTCAGTATCAAAGAAAACCTCAACTTCAAATAAAATCATACTGATCCGGATGTCAACATATTTTAGGGTTACCCCATGATCAACAAATGCCTCCTGCCCCGTGGTTGAAATTTTTTGCGTTTGATCAGGTAAAAAATGCCAGCCGATGCCACCAACACACCTGATGTGGCCATAACTGTACGATTTAATTGATATGTTCCATACTGTATTTTCTGATTAGCCCAGTCCATTACAAAAAAACCAAAGCCGGAAAAAAGTATCCTTCTTGCTGTCCCTTTGTTTGTTTTTGCTCTCACATCAATTTCAACAATATCGTAGACATAAACTTCCCCGAAGTCGAATTGAATCGTATCACCTTTGAAACCGACAACAATTCCTCTATTATATTCTGAAAACTCTCTCAATTTGAACCGGAGTTGCTCCCCTGCATAATATGTGATTCCCAAAGGCCGCCTACCTGTTTTTAAAAGCAGATACTTCTCCTGGCCTGAGGATTCATTCAGGAGTAAGAGCAATACAAAAAAGAAGAATAAAAAAGGTTTAATAGTTTTCCGGGTTTAACTATATAACGGGAACCACCCACCCAAACTTATCTTCAGCCCGACCTTTTTTTATATTTTCCAAAGTCTCTTTTAGTCGGTTGGATATTGTTCTTTCCTGAACCGGAGGCAATATATAGTCTGTCCCTTCATATCCGATGACTGAGATGTGGGTGAGTGTAGCCGCTGTCCCCACACCAAAAGCATCCGTCATATTTCCCTGTTGAAGGGAAGAAACCACTTCGTTCACTGTAATTTTTCTTTCTTCAACAGGTATTCCCATATCTCTGGCGAGCGTGAGGATACTGTCGCGTGTAATACCATGAAGTAAGGTGTCGGTAAGTTCGGGTGTAACGAGTACATCATCAATCACAAACATCAGGTTCATCGTTCCCGCCTCCTCGATGTATTTATGTTCCTGCCCATCGGTCCAGATGAGTTGGTCATAGCCTTGTTGCTGTCCGAGTTTAGCCGGATAAAGTGACCCTGCATAATTGCCGGCAGCTTTGGCATAGCCTGTGCCCCCTCTAACAGCACGAGCAAATTCCATTTCGATTTTCACTTTTACCGGAGCAGAATAATAAGCGCCAACCGGGCTGGTAATGATCAAAAAATCAAAACTATCTGAAGTTTTAATTCCAATATATTCTTCCGTAGAAAAAATAAAAGGCCTCACATATAAGGCGGTGTTTTCCTGTCCCGGTATCCACGCCTGATCCATTTTCAATAATTGCGTCAAGCCTTCCATAAAAATTTCTTCAGGAAGTGCCGGTATGCATAATCTCTCTGCCGACCGGTTAAGTCTGCGTTGGTTTTCAAGGGGACGAAAAAGTACGGGTTGTCCTTGCTCGTTCTTGTAGGCTTTCATCCCTTCAAAAACCGAAACCCCATAATGAAGTGTCTGGCTTGCCGGACTGATTGATAGCGAACCAAACGGGATAATATCAAAAGTATTCCACTGTCCGTTCTTGTAGCTGGCCCTGAACATGTGATCACTATAAATTTTACCAAACGAAATATTGTCAAAATCAACTTCTCCAATCCTTGACTTTTCAACCCTGTTTACATTTATTTTCATTGAATCAACCATTGCTTTTTCCTTTAAACCACAAATTTAAAACAAAAAGCTAATTTCTCTGTCCGCTTTATACAGTTATCTGTCTGCTTTTATTTTTTTTAAAGATAATCAGGCCAATTGAATACAGCTACATACTGCCATCGCAGCATATTATTTCTTTTTCCCGGATAGAGTAAGGTCAGAATATTCGAAAAGTCAGGACTTCTTCTTCATATTATATGCAGACTCATAATAAGAAATAAGTTTATCCCAATCAAAGGATTCAGAAAGATCTTCAGCTTTGTTTCGCGCAATCATACGTTCGCTTCTGGGTTTATTCACATAATCAAACATCACTCCGGCCAGTTTTTCAGCTATTTCAGAATTATATTTTTTATAACGCTCAAGTACAAATACCCCCTTTTCATCCGGGTTTTTCACATTTTTCAATACGTAATCACCAAAGCCGCTCAAGTCTGAAGTTACAGTAGGTACTCCCAACGCAATACTTTCCAGTGGAGTATAGCCCCACGGCTCATAATAACTGGGAAATATTCCCAGATGACAACCCCTGACAAAGTCTGCATATTCAATGCCAAAAAGCGGATTGGTCGGATTGATAAAATCGGGGTGATACACAATTTTCACCTTATCATCCGGGCTGTTAATCATGTTGTTTTTTCTCAAAAAGGATAGTATCTCATCATTAACATCATCAACGAGGTTGTGCGTAACAATGATCGGCCAGCTATCCCCCTTCCACGACTGAAGCGTTCTTCTGTACCTCAAGCGCCAGTAATCATCAACCAATTCATTGAGATCCGGAAGCCGATGATCTTTATCTGAAGCTGCCGCTGACAGAAAAAGGTTTTTTCCTACCTGCTTAATAATGGAATCGCAATTCTGCCTAATTTCTTCCATTACCGCCCTGGAGTGCAACACATCCGGATTGACAGACCACACAGGTCGTCTTGTAATGAAGAACATCACCACCGTGATATTGCTCTTCGCCTTAATCATCATCTTATTTAAAATCTGAAGCGCCTCCAGCGTGAGGTCAAAACCTTTGTTGAGAAATTCATACCTTCCACTGGTGAAAAAATAGAGGGTTTTGTCCAGATTAAAAGAATATGACTGAAAAAAGTGCCCCATCACGAACTCATG
>JAOUKJ010000045.1 GCA_029882675.1 Cyclobacteriaceae bacterium | reverse complement strand
CTGATCCTCACTTTAATTCCTGACCTGACCGACCACCTGGGTATTTCCAACCGGGGTATTTTTTTTACTTTTTTCACCATTAGCTCGATAGCCAGCAGGGTCTTTGCTGGCAAAGCGTCAGACTATTACGGGAGGGTAGCCATACTGAGGGTGGCTGTATTTATTATGAGTGTGGGCATTGGGCTTGTGGCACTGGCCACTACACCAATGATGTTTTATTCAGGGGCCATTTTATTTGGGCTGGGTACGGGAATGAATACTCCAACCCTCTTTGCCTGGACCGTAGACCTGGGTGATCCGGCAAATAAAGGCCGCTCTATTGCTACCGTATTTATGGGACTGGAAGCCGGTATTTTTTTCGGAGCTGTTGTCCCCGCTTACATTTATGATAATGATTCATCTAATTTTATCTGGACTTTCGGATTAGGTGCGGTACTTTTGCTCGTTGCATTTATCTTCCTGCTTTTGTATCGGCCAAAACACATTGGCCGATAGGGGCAGATTGGATGTCAGGGCCAAAATAACGATTTCTGTCGCGGCAAAATTTTTAATTTCTATATATTTGTAAATGGCTAAAATGACTTCCTTCAGTGACTTCAATCTCAACAAACAGCTACTCATGGCGGTGGAGGAAGTGGGCTATGAGGTACCCACCCCAATTCAGGAAAAAGCAATTCCCCTAGTACAGGCAGGTCATGACCTTTTTGGCATAGCCCAAACGGGTACGGGCAAGACGGCGGCTTATGTACTTCCCCTGCTCATGAAGATCAAATATGCACAGGGTAACGATCCGCGTGTGTTGATTCTGGCACCTACACGGGAGCTGGCCTTGCAGATAGAATCGGTTATCCTTCAACTGGGCAAATATACCGACCTGCGTACGGTTGCACTTTATGGAGGATTAGGCCCCAGGCACCAGATTGCTGCAGTTGAAAAAGGCTGTGATATCATTGTAGCCTCGCCCGGAAGATTTCTCGATATCTATCTGAAAGGTCATTTGGTTCTTAAGCATATCAAAACGCTGGTGCTTGATGAAGCCGATAAAATGATGGATATGGGCTTTATGCCACAGATCAGGCGTATCCTGGAAATCATCCCGGTAAAACGACAGAACCTTTTGTTCTCAGCCACCATGCCCGATAAGGTCGTGGAACTCTCACATGAGTTTCTTGACTTTCCTGAAAAAATAGAGATCACCCCTCAGGCAACGGCTGTTGAAACAGTGTCGCAGCAGCTCTATTATTTGCCCAACATGCGCACAAAGATTAATTTTCTGGAATATTTCTTTAATGAAAATAAAGAGGAATTAAAACGGGTAATCATTTTTGTGAAAAAGAAGCAAACCGCCGATAACGTTTTCAAATACATCAACCGCCTGGGCTATGGCGAGGCCCGCGTAATACATGCCAATAAAGGACAAAACAGCCGTATGAATGCGGTAAAGGCCTTTAGTGAAGGGGAAGTAAATATTCTGGTTTCCACCGATGTGACCGCCCGCGGCATCGATATCACTGATGTTTCTCATGTGATCAATTTTGATGTCCCGCTGGTGTATGAAGATTACGTCCACCGCATTGGACGTACCGGTCGTGCCAAAAAAAGCGGGATAGCCATTACCCTGTGTACCGAGGCAGAAAAGTATCATATTGAGAAAATAGAAAAACTGGTTCGGGAAAAAATACCAGTAAAGCGTTTGCCTGACACAATAAAAATTACAGAGACACCTTTGGAGGAAAAACAGGATATGGATCGGGAAATTGACCTGCAAAAACGAAAGGACGACCCGGAGTTTAAAGGCGCTTTTCATGAGAAAAAGGTAAAGTTTTTAAAGCCTGTTCCCAAGAAAGGTAAAAAAGGAAAAAGAAGGTAAGCCCGGTGAGATCGTATCAGAAATGTTGACATGAACGCATATTCTTTTGTCCTGACTAATATATTTTCAATCTTTGCGAAAAAAACAACAACAAATGAAACCAACTCTTTTGGTACTTGCTGCCGGCATGGGCAGCCGATATGGTGGTCTTAAACAACTCGATCCCCTTGGCCCATCCGGTGAAACCATCATTGACTATTCCGTTTATGATGCCGCACAGGCCGGCTTTGGTAAAATAGTTTTTGTGATCAGGGAAAGCTTTGTGGATGAGTTTAAGAATAAGGTGACCCATAAATATAAAAACATCATTGATGTCGATTTTGCTTTTCAGGAAGTGAATACTCCCATAGAAGGGGTGAGTTTTGAAACAAAACGCGAAAAACCCTGGGGTACAGGACATGCTGTGCTGGTTGCCAGAGACAAAATTGAGGGGCCCTTTGCCGTAATCAATGCCGATGATTACTATGGCCGTGCCGGATTTGAAGCCATGGCCGGGTTTCTCACCAACCAAATCGCAACCGATCATTATGCCATGGTGGGTTATCAGCTTGCAAACACGCTTTCAGACCATGGTTCCGTTTCACGCGGTGTATGCCAGGCAGATGCGCAAAATTTCCTTGTTGATGTGGTGGAACGCACAAAAATCACCAGGGAAGATGATGGTAATGTCTATTATTTTGAAGAAGATAACAAAACAATGTTGGATGAAAATGCGATCGTATCCATGAACTTCTGGGGCTTTCATCCCAACGTATTTGATTATATTAAAAATCAATTTGTTGAATTTGCAACAGAACATGCCAATAATCCCAGGGCGGAATTTTTTATCCCCCTTTATGTCAATAAAATGTTGAAGGAGGGAACCATGAAAATGACTGTTCTCGAATCAGGAGACAAATGGTTTGGGATTACCTATCGGGAAGACCGGGAAGAGGTGGTAACTTCATTTAATACCCTCGTAACACAAGGAGTTTATCCATCACCACTCTGGTAATCATTTAAGTATGCATCATTTAACTCCACCTTCAAATGTCATCGCGGCCTGGTTTCCCGGAGACTCAACAATTAAACCTGTTCCTTTCGGTGATGGGCACATCAACTCTACCTTTTTTTTTAAATCACAGGGGGGTGAATTTATTATCCAAAAGATTAACAAAAACGTATTTCATCATCCGGATGAAGTAATGCATAACATAAGCAGGGTTTCAGAATTCCTTGAAAAAAAAGATTATGCTTATAAAATCCTCAAGCCATTACCAACCAAACAGGGGCAGTACTTTTTTATTGCTGATGAGGAGTACTGGCGCGTATTTCCCTTCATTGCCCATACACGCGCAGTATCCAGAGTGGAAACAGTGCAGCAGGCAAAAGAAGGCGCAAGGGCATTTGGCCAGTTTGCGCATGCCTTAAAAGACCTGAGTACAGAAAATATATATTACACCATCCCTGTCTTTCATAATTATCAAAAGCGGTACGAAGATTTTATCGAAGCGGTCGATAAAGACGCGGCAGGGCGGTTGCCGGATTTATTGGCTGAAGTGGACAGAATGAAAGAGCTATACCCCCTTATTGGCGATGTTCTAAGTGTCATTGCGCCCATTCCCCGACGTGTAATACACAGCGACACTAAAATCAGCAATGTGCTGATCGATGAAAAAACCAATCAGGGAGTTTCAGTTATTGATCTGGATACACTCATGCCGGGGTATCTTTTTTACGACTATTCAGATATGGTGCGCTCATTCACCAATACTGCCGATGAAGATGAGAAGGATATTGATCAGGTTAAAATGTCCTGGGATATTTTTGAAGCGCTTACCCGGGGATACCTTGAAACACTGGGGCCATCACTTTCAGATGCAGAGTGGCTATCACTTGAAAAGGGGGTTGCTGTAGTAACTTATATTCAGGTTTTGCGCTTTCTGGCTGATTACCTCAATGGAGACATTTACTATAAGATAGATTATCCTGACCACAACCTGAACCGCACCAGAAATCAGATAAAACTGCTGGAATCCATTCTTGGATATAAGCAGCAAATAAACGAGCTGTTAAAAGAAATACGCTCCTCCGGAAGCTGACAATGCCCCTGGCCAAAATATTATTTTTATGCCTTATCGCATAACAAAAACAGGGTTTATACTTTTTTTCCTTTCAGTTTTCGCGAGAGTTGGTTAAACCGCACAAAGAGGCTGACTGCTGCAAATGTTAGCCCCAGGAATAATCCCACCCATATGCCCATAGCGCCCATTTTCAAAGGAAAAGCCAGCAGATAGCCTACAGGCAATCCAATCATTCCATACGATACGAATACAAACAGAGTAGGTATTTTTGTGTCTTCAAGCCCACGCAAGGCACCCAAACATACGACCTGAATTCCATCGGAAATCTGAAACATGGCCGCGACAATAAGCAACCCGGATGCCAGCGAAAGTACACTGGCATCGCTGATGTACAAGGTTGGAAGGTACTGACGAAAAAGGATAAAAAGCCCGGCATTAAAAGACATGAATATGATGGCCATAGCAACGATGCTAAATGCGGCTTTTCGCAAGTTGGGAATGTCTTTTAAACCCAATTGATTTCCCACCCTGATGGTGGCTGCTGCCGCCAGTCCACTCGCCATCATATAAGTTATTGCCGCCAGGTTTATGGCAATCTGGTGGGCAGCCAGTGCGGTGGTTCCCAGCCACCCCATCATGATCACAGCCATACCAAAAGCACCTACTTCAAAAATAAACTGAACAGCTGCCGGAAAACCGATATTCAGCAACCTGCGAATCACTTCTCTGCTGTAACGCCACCTGACAAGGGCTTTATGATAAGTTTTAAATTTCAGGTTGCCATAGAATAAAAATACAATCGCCAGCATCATTATAACCCTGGATATGAAGGAAGCCCAACCGGCTCCTGCCAATCCCATGGGCTCAAATCCGAATTTGCCAAAGATGAACACGTAATTTAGCCCTACATTGACCAGATTAGCAGCCAGCGTAATGTACATTGGTGATCGCGTATAAGACAACCCCTCAAAAAATTGCCGGAATGTCTGAAATACCATGAGGGGTATCAGGGAAAAAGTAACAATGAACAAATAGGGAATAGCTAATGTTACGACTTCCTCCGGTTGATTCAAATAGTAAAGCACAGGGCCACTTAAAAGAACAATAAGAAAAAGAAGAACACCGGTAAGTGCATTGATCAGAAAGGAATGCCCGAGTAACCTGAAAATTCGTTTTTTATTGCCTTCGCCGTCTGCTGCTGCAATCAGGGGCGTGCTGGCATATGAAATACCTATTCCAAAGGTGAGTAAAACATGAAAAATAACATTGCCCAGCGAAGCAGCAGCCAGCGGGACTGTACCTGTATGCCCCACCATCATGCTGTCTGCTACCCCCACGAGAATATGCCCCAACTGACTGAGCATAACGGGAAAAGCCAGATGAAAATTAACCTTAAAATGTTGACGATAGGTTTGCAAAAATCAGAAGCTCATTAATTCCTTGAATCGTTGTGTTTGCCGTCGGGATACATCTACTTCAGCCCCCCCCTTCAGGTATATTTTAATGCTTCCGCTAAACCAGGGCTCTATTCGCTCTACCCATTTCAGGTTGATAATCTGCTGACGGTTGGCCCTGAAAAAAGTCCGGGGATCCAATCGGCTTTCCAGGTAGTTGAGTGTACGGGGTATCATTGGTTTTTTATCTTCAAAATATATCTTGGTATAATTGCCATCTACCTCAAATAACCGCACTGTAGCCAGGGTCACGAACCAACATTTTTCCCCGTCTTTCACAAAAACCTGATCACTCTCTTTTATTTTATCCTCACTGCTTTCCTGTGCAGTATGTGCTATTTTCATCGCTATTTTTGAAACAGCCGCAGATAACCGGTCTTTATCAACAGGTTTCATCAGGTAATCAAGCGCATTGTATTCAAAAGCCTTTAATGCGTATTCATCATATGCAGTAGTGAATATGACTTCAGGCAAATAATCCAGGTCTTCCAATAGCTCAAATCCATCTTTTCCAGGCATTTGAATGTCCAGAAAAATCAAATCGGGCTTATCGTTTTCCACCTTTTCTTTGGCTTCAACGGCATTAGAGGCTTCCCCAACAACAATGATATTATCAAACTCCTTAAGCAGCCTTTTTAATTCATTTCTTGCTAACCGTGAATCATCAATTACTATTGCTTTCATAGTGGCACATTTTACATTGCTGAAATATACTTCTGACTTCTACAATGAAGTGTTCGTATTCAAAGGTATGCTAAATTTTGCCATCACCATATTATCATCCACGTTTTCCAGTGTTAGTTCGGCCAATTTCCCAAATAACAATTTTAGTCTTTCGGTGGCATTTTTCAATCCAATACCCGTTTTATCCGGATTTTCAGGACTGATTTGGCCGCTATTTAATACCTCCACGACCAAATCCTCGTTATTCAAATAGCAATGGATGGCCACTTCCCCACCATCCGGCAAACGGCTTATTCCATGCTTTATCGCATTTTCCACAAGCATTTGTATGGCCATGGGAGGTATTTTTCTGTCCAGGGCTTTCTCATCAACCAGAAACTTGTAGCGCAAACGGTCTTCATAATGTATCGATTCAAGTTTCAGAAAGGTCTTAATGATTCCCAGTTCCTCCCGAAGTGGCACGCGTTCAGCATTACTAAATTGAAGGCTATACCGAAGTAATCCGGACAGGTGAGTAATCATGTCGCGGGCCTTTTCGGGCTCTTCCACCACCAGCGACCTGATATTGTTGAGGCTGTTAAAGATGAAGTGGGGATTGATCTGAGATTTTAAAGCGATTAATTGGGCATCCTTAACAGCAGCCTCCAAACGCCATTTTTCGATTTCATTTTTCTTATAAGAAGTAAACAACTTGATGAAAAAATAGATCAGTGACCAGATAAGAATAATGATGGTCAAACTGAAAATGAGGTCAAAAAAGACCAGGGCAGTCAGGTTATTTTCTTTGCCCAGCCAAAGGCTTACCGGAAGGATCAGCAAGCCCCAGACCACACCAATAATCACTGAAGCCGCCGGCACCAATAACACCAGATTGCTTACACTCAGCTCAGTCCAATTTCTGCGCTTTATAAAACCCCTATAGAGATGGGAAAGCAGGAAGCCAATGAGCGCTACAAAAAAATAGTTAACAATAATCGCCCGATCCCATCCGTAGTCGAACATCGCCAGCCAGGTGTAAAAAACAAAAAACGAAGCCCATCCCGTCCCTTGAAGAATCCAGTAAAATTTTTTTCGGTTTTTAATTCCCAACTCCTCCATAAGTATATCATCGTTAGATAGGCATAAAATGACTACAAATACAAATGTCACATAATTCCGTGACAACTCCATGTAATCATTGGTCACTCAACCCTAATAGCCGCTATTCACCGCCTTATATGTGGATTTTTCTTCTTTTTAATGATAATTCTTAATTATATATGTTATTTTGCATCGTTAACAATTGCGGCATATCGAATCCTTTTGTTAATTTACACTTTGTTTAAGACATTAACAGGTTGAATTTTTTAATTATATGAACAGGACTATGAGTATATTTCGAAGTGTTCTGATGTTGGTAGCCGGTGCTATGGCTTTATCGTCTTGTTTTCTGAAGGGTTCTTCATACCCTACCAGTGAACACCCAGGTCAGATGAGTTCCGCCACCGGATTGCTATACAATGATGAAGACAATGGTGGATTTATGGTACATCCATATTCCGGACAACCCGATGCACCCAATATGGTGTTTATCGAAGGAGGTAGACATGTGATGGGTTCCTTTGAACAAGACCTGCTGAAAACCCGCGACAATATTGAACGTACGGTCTCGGTAGCATCATTCTATATGGACGAAACGGAAATAGCCAATATACACTGGCTGGAATATCTGCATTATCTGCAGGACTCCAACTCCATTGATCCTAATATTTACCAGTCTGCTCTGCCCGATACTACTGTATGGGAAGAGAAACTGGCCTATAATGATCCTTACGTTGATCACTATCTGCGTTATCCCGGATTCCGGTTTTTCCCCGTTGTTGGAATCAACTGGAGCCAGGCCAACAAATATGCAGAGTGGAGAACAAGGGCTGTAAACATGAAATTATCTGAAGATGCAGAAGCGGAATCAGAAGCCTGGGATGGTCAGGGAAGGGTTCCACTGGAAAGAGGTATTTATATCCCTTCTTACAGGTTGCCTACTGAAGCTGAGTGGGAATATGCAGCACAGGCACTTATAGGTACACAGTGGCTGGATGAAAACCAGACCCACCAGCGCCTTTATCCCTGGGACGGCCACGCTACCAGAAATCCTTACGGTAAGGAAATGGGTTACTTCCTGGCCAACTTTAAAAGGGGACGTGGTGACTATGCAGGTATTGCCGGCAAACTCAATGATGGCGCATTAATTACTTCTTACATCTATGAATTCCCTCCCAATGATTTTGGCATTTACAATATGGCGGGCAACATAAGTGAATGGGTGATGGATGTATACAGGCCCCTTTCTTTTCAGGACTTTGAAGACTTGAACCCCATCAGACGCGACGGGTGGATGGACAGTATTTTGGATAGAAACGGTAAACCTCAATACAATAACAAAGAAAATAATCCGACTGAGTATACCTCGCTGATATCAGACAGGTCAAGGGTTTATAAAGGAGGTTCATGGAAGGATGTGGCCTACTATATGTCCCCGGGTACGCGCCGTTACCTCGATCAGGACTCTTCCACTGCCACGATTGGTTTCAGGTGTGCCATGATCAGGGCCGGATCAAATTATTGATCTTTATATTTAAGAAATTTAAAAAAAAGGATCTGGCTTCAACACCAGATCCTTTTTTTAATATATGGTGTTTTATACTTATTTATGGATATTCAAAAACTTCATAATATATTCCTGAATGCTGGGGGAATTTCAATTGATACCCGTTCAATTTCACGCAATGATTTGTTTTTTGCCCTCAAAGGGCCCAATTTCAATGCGAATGAATACGCTAAAAAAGCCATTGACAACGGCGCCCTCGCAGTAGTCGTTGATGAGGAAAAATACGCCAATACTGACCAACATATTCTGGTAGAAGACACACTTGATGCGCTCCAGCAACTGGCCAAGTACCATAGACAACTTTTCAGTATCCCTGTAATAGGCCTTACGGGCTCAAATGGAAAAACGACCACAAAAGAACTGATGGCTGAGGTATTGGGTACGTGTTATAACGTCACATATACACTCGGCAACCTCAACAACCACATCGGGGTTCCCCTTACCCTGCTCCGTTTATCCAAAAACACCAATATATGTATTGTGGAAATGGGGGCAAATCATGTAGGTGAAATTGCTGCCCTTTGTGATATCGCCAAACCAACCCATGGCCTGATTACCAATATTGGTAAAGCACATGTAGGTACCTTTGGTGGATTTGATAAAATCATTCAGGCTAAATCTGAACTTTATGATTTCCTGGCTGACAATAATGGGGTAGTCTGGGTAAATGATGATGATGAAATTCTTAAGGAAAAAGCGAAAGCCTTTGAAAATCCATTACTTTACCCCAATAAGGGTGGCTTTTACCCGGCAGAATTGATCTCGGCAGATCCCTTCCTCCGGTTTTCTGATACCGAAGGTGTATTAGTAAATACACATTTGATTGGTGGATATAATTTCACTAATGCATGTGCTGCACTGGCTACCGGTAAGTTTTTCGGAGTAAAGCCGGATCAGGCCCGAAAGGCACTCTCGGAATACCAGCCAAAAAACAACCGGTCCCAGCTCATTGAAAAGGGGGACAACCGGATTATTCTGGATGCCTATAACGCCAATCCCAGCTCAATGGAAATGGCACTGCATAATCTTTCAAAAATGAATGCCGAAGGAAAACAAAAAATAGCCATAATAGGTGATATGCTTGAGCTTGGATCCGATGAAAGAGCTGAACATGAGAAAACGGGGCAAATGATTAAAGAACTTGGGTTATCAGCTATTTACTGTGGGGAACGAATGAAGTATGCAAAAGAACAGGACCCCGGTAATCAATGGTTTGCGGATACCGGTGAGCTTATTGCCGCACTGAAAGATCAGCCAATCGAAAAGAGCCTGATGTTAATTAAAGGTTCAAGGGGAATGAAAATGGAAACGATACTTTCTGCCATTCAGCATTAAAATAAGGAAGCAAAAAACATTTTGTAAGTTACATAGGTTATCCCCTATATTTGCCGCCTCAAAAAGCAGTTCAATAACTATATCTATGAAATCATACGCCACCACCATAATACTTACCTTGTTTGTTTACTTAATTGGCCATGCGCAGCAGGCTGACACATCACAAGTAGTACAACTGAAAGAAGTGACGATTCAGGAAAACCGGTTGCGTATGACTGCGGATGAGTCCAACAGAAGCCTGCAATTGATCAGTGCTGATGAAATAACAACACTGCCCGCACTCAGTCTGGCTGATCTGCTGCAAAATGTATCCGGTGTTGACATCAGGAGCCGGGGGGCAGCAGGTGTGCAGGCGGATCTCAGTATTCGGGGGAGTAGTTTTGACGAAAACCTGGTACTGATCAATGGGATAAAATTGACCGACCCCCAAACGGGCCACCACCTCATGAACCTGCCTCTGAGTTTTCAGGACATCGAGCGTATTGAGGTTCTAAAAGGCGCTGCGGCACGTGTTTACGGACAAAATGCCTATGCCGGGGCCATTAATATTATCACCAAATCGCCAACAGAAAAGCAGGTAGTCCTGGGTTCTCATTTTGGACTGGGCGGGCCTGACTCCAGGCTTTCTGATAGCACCTTTTATGACTATGGCCTGAGTGCAGGCGTTCAGTTGCCTGGAAAAAGATATGAGCAGTACTTGTCTGCATCTTCAATGGCCTCCAACGGCTACCAGTACAATTCAAATTACGATAATAACAACGCTTACTACCGGTCATCCCTTAAATTTAATAATCATAAAATCAACCTGCAGGCAGGCCTTTCCCTGCGAAGTTTTGGTGCCGGCGGGTATTATTCTGGTCGTGAAGAACAGGAAGATGTGAAAACCGGATTACTTAGTCTTGAATATGAACAAAATACTACAAACAGCTCCCTCCTCATAAGAGGGTATGGCCGTCTTAATAAAGATGATTACCGTTGGAACAGGTTCCATCCGGAGTGGTTTCATAATGTTCATCGTACGATCTCCATGGGAGGGGAAACACATTACACCAGGTACAGCAATCTGGGGATAACGGGTATTGGCCTGGAGGTAAGAAATGAAGCCATTAATGGTTTGACTGAAGAACAACTGGCCTCCAATCCCCTGCTGAATGATGATAGTCGTACAAATGTTGGCGTATATGTTGAACACCACTTTGAAAAAGGTATTTTTTCGGCCACACCGGGCATCTATACCAATTACCACAATGATTATGGGTGGAGTGCCTTTCCGGGTATAGACCTGGGGCTACAACTAAACGAGCAATTCAGGCTGTTTGGCTCGGCGGGCTCTTCATACAGGGTACCTACATTTTTTGATTTGCACTACAGTTCTGCCGCTGCCAGGATATACGGCGATCCCGACCTTAAAATCGGAAAAGCCTCGACTTATGAAATAGGTACAAAATTTAAAAGCCAAAATATTAGATTGGAAATATCTTCCTTTTATATCGATGGCAAAAACACCATTGACTGGGTGCACGACAATCAGGATCCGAACATCACCTGGCAGGCAAGGAATTTTGACAACATAAAGAAATATGGTTTAGAATCGTTTGTTGGCTTTACCTATGGTCAAAAAAACAGATTAAATGTTTCTTATACCTATCTCTTTTCCGACCTGGAAGATCAAAGATACCGTTCGCGCTATGCCGTTAACAACCTGAGGCACCAGATTACATTAAACGGTCAAAACAAGGTTATTTCACATTTTTACTACTCCTATAGTTTACGTTTCTTTTCCCGCCCTTCATTTGCTGATGTTGATATACTGAACAACACACAGACTTTTACAGAATACATGGTGGCAGACAACCGCTTATTCTGGGAAAAAGAAGGGAAAACCATCTTTTTGGAAGTGCAGAATATCTTCAACACAAACTATATTGAAGTAGGTGACGTACGTCGCCCCGGTCGCTGGACAAGAATGGGAGTCCGGTGGATCATTAAATAAACTTATGTTTCCTCCCGGCAGGAAAGGAAACATAAGCTTATTTATGGCTATTTAAAGAGGGTGTTCATCGATACTTTTGCAGTAATATTGCCCTGAGGGCTTCTATTGAAATCCTTTCCTGAGCCATGGTATCCCGGTCTCTTACCGTGACGGTGCCGTCTTCCAGGGTCTGGTGGTCAACAGTAATACAGAATGGCGTGCCTATAGCATCCTGACGCCTGTAACGCTTACCAATAGAGTCTTTTTCTTCGTAAACACATTCAGTCTCATATTTCAGCTCATTCATTATTTCCCGCGCCTTTTCGGGGAGTCCGTCTTTGGCAATAAGAGGTAAGACACCCACTTTGTATGGTGCCAATGGTGCAGGTAACGACATCACGACCCGTTCACTGCCATCCTCGAGTTGCTCTTCTTTGTATGAGGCAGAGAGTACCGCCAGAAACATCCGGTCCAAACCAATGGAGGTTTCGATAACATACGGCACATAACTGCGGTCTTCTTCGCTATCAAAGTAGCGTAATTTTTTCCCACTGTGTTCTTCATGGGCTTTCAGGTCAAAATCAGTCCGGCTGTGTATTCCCTCCAGCTCTTTAAAACCCATGGGGAAGTTAAATTCAATATCAGAAGCGGCATTGGCATAATGCGCAAGGTTCAGGTGGTCATGAAAACGGTAGTTTTCTTCACCTAGGCCCAGTGCCTTGTGCCAGTTGATGCGCTTTTCTTTCCATTTCTCATACCAGGCCATCTCTTCACCGGGCTTGATAAAAAACTGCATCTCCATCTGTTCAAACTCACGCATTCTGAAAATAAACTGCCGTGCGATGATCTCATTGCGAAAGGCCTTTCCGGTCTGTGCAATACCGAAGGGTATTTTCATTCGCCCTGTTTTCTGCACATTCAGGTAATTTACAAAAATACCTTGTGCAGTCTCCGGACGTAGATAAACTTTATTGGCACCCTCAGCCAGCGAGCCAATCTCTGTACCAAACATCAGGTTAAACTGCCTCACGTCAGTCCAGTTTCGTGATCCCGATATGGGGCAAACAATGCCCTCGTCTTCGATGAGCGTCTTCATGTCTGCAAGGTTTCCGGAGTCCAAAGCGGCCTTCATCCGTGCCTCAATGCCTTCGATCTGCTCCTTGTATTTCATAACGCGGGGATTGGTATCCACAAACTGCGCCTGATCAAAGGAATCCCCAAAACGCTTGGCTGCTTTTGCAACTTCTTTATTTATCTTACCCTCTATTTTAGCGATGTGGTCTTCGATCAGGTTATCAGCCCGGTAGCGCTTTTTAGAGTCTTTATTATCAATGAGCGGATCATTAAAGGCATCAACATGACCCGAGGCTTTCCAGGTAGTGGGGTGCATAAATATGGCCGCGTCAATGCCCACGATGTTCTCTTCGTGTTGTACCATGGCCTTCCACCAATATTGCCGGATATTAATTTTCAGCTGGGCTCCGTTTTGCCCGTAATCATAAACTGCCCCAAGCCCATCATATATTTCACTTGATGGGAACACAAAGCCATACTCCTTGGAATGGGCTATGATTTTTTTAAGTAAATTTTCGTCCTGTTTTGCCATGGGCGCAAAGATAAGCGGCCTGCAGCTAATGATTAAATCTTTTTGCCTTAAAATTGATGTAAACAGGCATCAACCTGCTGGTTCAACTGCACTATTCCCAATTTGTCCGATTGTTTTAGCCCTTGCTACCGTTCAAAAGCTCTTTGAAGCGGGTCAAAGGCCGGCCTTTGATCCTTGGTTCCTACACCGGAGTCATCTCCAGGTATTCTTCCCTGATTTGGTCGAGCAGTTGATACAGCTCCTCAGGTTCTTCAGCATGGACAAGTTGGTTGCGCAGCGGTTTAAAATTGCTAAAACCTTTAAAATAATTGGTGTAATGCCTGCGCATCTCCAATAATCCCAAGCGCTCCCCTTTCCACTGAAGGGAGAAGTTCAGGTGATCCCTCACAGTATTAACACGCTCATCTATGGTTGGAGGAGCCATTTTATTGCCCGTTTCAAAATAATGTTTTATTTCCCGGAATATCCAGGGATATCCAATAGCAGCTCGGCCAATCATCATTCCGTCTACGTGGTATTTCCCCCGGTATTCAGTGGCCTTTTCCGGGGAGTCAATATCACCGTTGCCAAAGATCGGTATTTCAATATCAGGATGGTTTTTCACTTCGGAGATAGGTTCCCAATCGGCCACACCTTTGTACATTTGCTTGCGGGTGCGTCCATGAATAGAAAGTGCTTTTATGCCGGCATCCTGCAGGCGGAGGGCGGCCTCCAATATTTTCACGGAAGAATCGTCCCAACCCAGACGGGTTTTAACGGTTACGGGAAGAGCAACCTGCTTTACTATTTCTTCGGTCATTTTCTGCATCTTGGGCAGGTCTTGCAGAATTCCTGCACCGGCACCTTTACAGGCCACTTTCTTCACCGGACAGCCATAATTGATGTCAATGAGTTCCGGGCCTGCCTTTTCGGCAACAGCT
>JAOUKJ010000455.1 GCA_029882675.1 Cyclobacteriaceae bacterium | reverse complement strand
CCCAACTTACGGAAGTACTTTTACCATGGGGCAGCGTAAACGGGTTTGTATCATTACTACGAAGTATTTCTGCACCAATGGGTTGCATGTTCAGCGCGTTGAAGAAGAATATTTTGGCTGTCCCTTTCAGGTCTTTATCAGCGAGGTTGGTGATTTTGGAAGAGAAAGTCATGCGATCCCCCTCGCGGAAAAAGCGCGGGGCATTGGGATACACCATCAGGTCTTTTTGGGTGATGGTCTCTGCGGTGAGCTGTCCGGTCTTCAGGTCTTTGCTATGGGCCAGCCCCATAAACTTCCAGCGGGTGAGGGCCTCTGGCATGGTGAAGCTGATAAGTATTTCCCCCGCTTCATTGGTGGTGAGATGGGGGTAGAAAAAGGCCGTCTCGTTGAAGTTGGTACGGGCCTGGATATTGTCGAGGGGAGTAGGTTTTTGAAGAGTAGGCTTTGATTGATTTACTTTTAAATCAAGGTCAAGTAATTCATCGGCATCTTCATCTTTTTCTACATTAGCAGCAAATTCAAAGTCTATTTCTTCTTCCGGTTCTTCAGTAGTCACTTCCATAAAACGGCTACTGACCTTTTGCAGATACCGGTAACGATGCCCAAAGGAATACCCAAACCAATCCAACTTATCGTATAACCTTGTTTCGAAGCGCTTAAATAAATTCCAGTCTTGCTGAAAGAGGGTGGAGTTAACAACAGAGAAAGAAGAATTATCGTCCCAGGTATAACTGCCATAATGATATTTCAGAATATTGAGGGGCCAGTCGTTTTCTGCAAAAGCATCCAAAGAAGCATCGTACATGGTGGCAAGCATTTCAGCAGCAGCTTTTTCTCCATTTTTGTTTTTGATTTTCACTCGCCATTCTTCCTTTTGCCCGGGAAGTAGCTTGTTGCGGAACGTCTCAAAAGTGAGATCCAGTTGCTTATTGGTATAAGGTACCCTGATCAGCTCACCATATCTGAAATTTCTACCGTGTTTTACAAAGGTGAAATGGACGGCGAAATTGCCCCGGTGCTTTTCTTCTATTGGAAGACTTACTTTCTTCTGTCCGGAATGGAGCGTGAACCATTCCCGGTGTGTTATAGTCCCGTCATGTTCAATTTCATAAAGCACTTTTACATTTCGGGCCACAGATCCAATGAGAAACTCCGCTATTTCACCGGGTTCCCCAGCGGTTTTGAGTGGGGTAAACCAGCCCATTTCATTGACCGGACAGTCCTTTTCATTTTCACCAAATACCGTGATATAATTTAATGCTTTCACCTCCTGGCCATAGGCATCCATGGCCGTGGCTTCCAGAATATACCGGCCTGCTCTCCACTCCGGTAGTTTGTATAAGGTGATTTCCTGGCTGTTCTTCGTATTAAAATCATGATCATAGACTTTTATTTTTTTTGACCATTGCCGGTAATCGTCTTCATCTTTATATACATCGTGGGGGAAGTCCTTTATATATTCCGTCTCCCGGATGATATGTTGGTCGGGTTGAGACCACAGTCTGGAACGGAAATACCTTTTGGGTTCTTCCAATGACCAGATTTTGATGTTGCCACTTGCAGGCACAAACTGCCCGTTTAGGTTGGTGGTGTTCAGGGCAAAACGGTCTTTTCCCGACTTGTTTACCGTTTCGGGAACATCAACGGAGAGGTTCAATGCATGATAACCCACCTGCACCAGCGTTGTTGAGCTATGGGTTTCCCCGTTGATGTCTGTTACGTCGGCATAAACGGTATATTGGAATGTGGGCTGCATATCGCGGGAGATGGCTGCATCGGGGAGTGCTGGAAAAGTGATATCAAAGCCCCCCTCATCATTGGTTTTTATTGCGCCGTTCGTGATTTCAACAAGGGGGGTTTCAGGCCAATGGCTTTCCCAATGATAAAAAGAATAGGGGACATGGGTATTGCGTACCACCCGGTAGCTGACTTCTGCCTCATCCAGGGCAACACCGGAATACGTTGTGGCCATACCGGATACCTTGATTTGTTCATTTACTTTAAAATTACCTTCCACAGGATTGAAGACCACCTCAAATTTTGGCCTTTTGTATTCTTCTACGGCAATATACTTCCTGTTCTGTCCGTCAGAAATATACATTTGCCCGGTCAGGCCGGTATTGGGAACTGTGAAACTTCCGCTGAAGGTACCCCACTCATTGGTGATCTGGATGAGTTCTGATACTTTCTGATTATTTACATCGTATAAAGCCACTGTTGAGGTGTGCCCGGTTTTGATCAGGTTGTTCTTTCCGTCAGTTTCAAACACCAGCCCTTTAAAAAAAACAGATTGACCCGGCCGGTAGATGGCCCGGTCGGTAAAAAACAGGGTACGTATTTCTTTATGCTCTTCCCGGTAAAAGGAATAGTGATATTGAAAATCCCGGGTGTTGAGCCGGTCATCGGATGTGCTGAGGTTGATGTAGTAATTATTCACATCGTTTAATGCAGCTGAAAATACCCGAATATGCCCGTCTTTGTCGGTCAGGTATTCGTTGATTTTTTTCGGGGTGTAGTTCCGGGTGATTGAACTGTATTTGTCATAAAACAATTCGGCTTTGGCCCCTGCTATGGGCTCGCCTGTTTTCCTGTCAAATACAAAAATATCCGTATTCATAGCATTGTCACTACGTGTTAAATAGGAGAGGTTACTTACCCAAAAAGGAGTATAAGTGGCCGCCTCATGATCGATATTGAAATCCGGTGAAGTGGCGGCTACCAAAATGTAAAACCCTTTGGGCATGCCATCTATTTTTATTTCCAGGGAATGCGGCTGGTAGTCACTGTTGTCTTCCCACCCCACTGTCCATTCTTTCAGAGATTGTCTTTTGTTTAATTGCAGGAAGTAATCCCTCCGGTCATGACGTATAGTCTTTTGGTAGTCGTCCCAGTCAACCTTTACGGCCTTCAGGTAGATCTTATTAATGTTTTTATAACTGACCAGGGCACGGAAGGGGAGGTTCGGTACATTTACCTTTTCGGTGGTAAGTTTTATGCTTTTTTCAAAGATGCGGCTTTCCAGTGACCGGCATTGATCGGCTCCGTAAGATTTTGGAAAAACAGCTATGGCCGAATTGCAAAGTGCGATGGCTTTTTTTAATTCCCATTGTGTCTTTTTATTTTGGAATGGGTGATAGCTGTTGCCTTTTATTTGGAGTTGGAGCGCCATTTTATAGGCCACTTCTGCTGAAACCGAAAGGGTGGAGTATTGCCTGTGCAACCGCTCGAGGGCCTGGTAATACTTTTCGACTTTATTAGACAATGTGCTGTGTTGAAACACAAAATCCAGCCTTTTAAGCTCTACATCTACCAGCGCCTCAGGCGATGAATTCTCAACATGGGCGGCCAGTAGTTGTTGGAAAATACGCAGGGCCTGGTAGGAGAAGGAGAGCCTGTCTGGGTGGTTGATGTTCAGGTCTTTAAAATCTTGATAGGGCAGGAAGTATTTTTCATCATCCAGCGTGAAAATTTCAGCAGGACGGGTGATGGCAAGTTCTCCGTTGGTGAAAAAATCCAGGGCACGGTGGGCCAGAAAATCAGACAACCAGGGCCTGTATTTCTCCCTGTCGCCACCACCCTTTTGGATGATGGCCTCAAATGTATTGACGGGCGTACGGGTGAGGCTGTCAATGTTTTGTAGCGAAGCCTGGTAATGGTTGAGGGTCTCCGTGGCCAGTTTTTTCAGATCCCACGTG
>JAOUKJ010000454.1 GCA_029882675.1 Cyclobacteriaceae bacterium | reverse complement strand
CTAATCATAAGTATGAAATCCACATTACTACTGACGTTCTGGCTTTTTTTAACTGTATTTACTGTTTTTTCGCAGAATACAAATTTTGAGACACAATTTATTATACCCGAAAAAGAGAAAAAGTTTAAAGATAAACCCGGCAATTTTGAAAAGATAGGTGCAGACCAACAGGCCATATATTTTCTCAATCACCCCCCTTACAATCTATATCAGGGAAAAGGTACCCGGATTTCCAAATATGATCATCAGATGGGGCTGATTATGAGAAAGGCCCTTGATTTGAAGGAAGGTGAAAAAGAAAAATCATTTGTAGGCTGTGTTTACCTTAAAGAGAAAATTTTTGTATTTTCTTCTTTTCAAAATAAGGACCATAATAAATACTACCTCTTTGTGCAGTCCGTAAACAAAGAAACCCTTGAAGTGGAGAATGACATTAAAATGATCAATGAAATCGATTATTCAGATATCAACGGATTTCATACTATTTCTTTTGATATCACCTTGTCTGCAGATAAAACAAAATTACTAATGATGGGTCATATTAAAAACCGTAGCTACGATAACCTTCAGGTTGGGATATTTGTTTTTGATGATTCTTTTGGCCTGAAATGGTATGATGAAAACATAATTAACAATGTACCTGAAGGAAGTTTCAGTATGCAACAGACTATCATAGACAATACAGGGGATGTCTTTATCAATGGTATTCACCGGGCTCCTGATTCAAAAAAAACAGTTGTGTTTAAAAAAGACAAAAAGAAAGGGCCATTGGCTGACCGCTTATTTTACTACGCATTACACCCGGATTATACCAATCAATTGTTGTGTTTTCGGGATAGAGGTAAAGACGTGAAAGCAATTGTTTTTTCATTACCTGATAAATTTGTTAAAAATATAGCCATGCACCCCTCGAAGAGTAATTCCTTATTTTGTACAGGTGTTTACTCCAACCCCGGTTTGAGTAGTGCTTCTGGTTTTTTCAATTTTAATATTGATGTAGCAACAGGAAAAACGAGTAACATTAATTTCAAGGAATTTGATGGAGTACTGAAGTACGACAGGTTTGAGGAAGATGATATTGATAAATTCAGAAAAGAGATAAAAAATGAAGAGGAATGGGATCCTTATCAATACAAATTAAGCCCTTTGATTAAAAAGAAAAACGGACAGGTAGTGGTTGTTTTGGAACAATATCAGCGTGGTCATGTATATTCCGTGGATGGGAAATATACTACCACAGAGCCGTTTTATGCTACCGACAATTTGCTTATTGTGACCATGTCGGCAAAAGGCCAAATTGCCAATATGACCAGTGTTGACAAAAAGCAATTTATATATAACAATAACGAATTTTTGGATTCTTACTACAGTACCCTTGTCAATGATAAGCTGTATTTCGTTTTTGCAGATATTTTGCATGTAAAAGCCACCGTCAGGATATCAAAACCTTCCACTACATATATCATTGAAGTTGACCATGAAGGCAATATTACCAGATCGGAATTATTTGGCGAAGATGGGGTAAATGGATCCTTTATTTTTACGAATGAAGTGACAAAAACAAGCCAGAATACATGGGTATTTCCAATGATGTCGCATAATTTTCTAAAACACTCATTTTTGAAAATAACAATTAACCAATAAAGGGGATGGGGTGAGACTGTACCGCTATTTCGCTTAAAAGGATTCTATATGGTCGGTCATTTACCTGTTCAACTTATATAATTTATAATAGTTGTTATTTGTGAATAAAATTGTGATAATATGTTTTTTATGCTTAACTTTAATAGTTTATGCACATAAAAAACAAAGACATGAAAAAACGACTTCCTCATTTGTCTGTTTTAATCATTTTAATGATTACGGGTAATTTTCTTTGGGCACAAACAACAGGTATTGATGCACTGGGCCTCATCAGTACAGAAAAAAACTGTCTCAAACCTTTTCAAAATAATGACCCTTTTAGTGAAGTTACTTTCTTTAGTTCGGCGCAGAATACCAGTGATACCAATGCCAAACCGGTCATTGGCGATGTTGATGGCGATGGTATTCCCGATGTGGTTTCTGTTTCTGTTTGGAACCAGAATTTAAGGGTCATGGCCACTACCGATAATCAGCAGGACGGTTCTGATATGGGTGACATAAAATCGGATTTTAAAACAGTCGGTAGTACAGCCTTTCCAACGGGTATGAGTTTTAAGTCCAATTGGTATTTTGAACCGGAATTGGCCATTGCCGATATTGATCGCGATGGCAATGCAGAAATATTCGGGTATGCCTCCAATAAAGACAACGCAGACGATATTCCTGCTGACTATGTTTTGGTGGCCTTTGAGTACGATGCGGTAGCGGGTCTGGTTCCAAAGGCAGGATGGCTGGATTGTGGCGGTACATTTCCACAAATCAACGGAGCGTATAGGCCGGGAGATATTTCTGTAACTGATTTTGATGGTGATGGACTGGCCGAAATCCTGATAAAAGACCGTATTTATGCTGCCGATAACGGTGAGTTACTGGCTTATGGCGACCTCACAGCCAACTGGGACACGGACATTGTAGCCGCTCCTTTGGCAGCAAATATAACCGGTGACGATAAACTGGAACTGGTTGCCGGTAATAAGATTTATCAGGTGCCCGATTTTAGTGTTACCGGTCAGCGAAACTGTATTAGTGATGATGCTCTTCAACTGACATTGTATAAAGACATGAACGATTTAATTCCTGCCGCTACTGATCAATTTTTCGTAAAAACCATTTACGACCCGGCAGAATATGATTGGGACAATTTTAGCAGTACCAGCATGGCCGACCTGAACATGGACGGCAACATGGAAATTGTATTATCAGGGGCCAAAGGTAGTGTTGAAGCAATAGATGCTTCGATATTCGTGTGGGACGTTTTTTCCGATCAGGTGGCCTCTTTTGTAGTGCCTTCTCAAATAGTAAGTGAAGCCTCCAAGTGGGGGACGGGCCCTTTGTCCATTGGCAATATTGATAATGACCCAAACCCGGAATTGGTTTTTAGCACGGCCGAAGGTGTATGGACACTGGAATATGCCAACAATACGATCGTCGTTGGGGCTACCTGGGAAGGACCTGCTGCCATACAGAACAGCCGCACCGGGCTGTCGGGTCTTACACTGTTCGATTTCAACCTGGACGGTACAATGGAGATTATTGTCCGTGATGAACAAAACCTGATGGTATTGAATGGAGTCAATGGCGAAATACTTTGGCAAACAGCATGTCAGGCCCATACCAGAAACGAACGCCCTGTAGTAGTTGATGCTAATGGTGATGGGACGGCTGAAATTTGTGTGCCATGCAGCACCAATTCGGGCTTTGATATTAATGCCCCAAAACAGCAACAGGCCCTTGGGCAATTTCGGTTTTATTACTCCGAAGCACCGGCCGCCTGGCCCTCAGTACGGAATGTCTGGAACCAGTCGAGTTACTTTGTTACCCATATCAATAGTGATTTGTCGATCCCTTTTCCACATGTTTCCAATGCTTTGGGAGCTTTTGTGATCGACGGATGCAGTTATCCATTGAATACCTTTAATACACAAACCCAGTTGCTGAATTCATCAGGCTGTACTTCCTCTGGGTTTACAGAATTTGATATTGACGTGGTCGAAATAGTCATGCCCAGTGATTCTTCCTCCAACGATGGGAGCATTGATCTGGCTGTTACCGGGGCCGGTAG
>JAOUKJ010000044.1 GCA_029882675.1 Cyclobacteriaceae bacterium | reverse complement strand
CGTTTATTACCTGTCGTTTACCTTTGTGTCCAGGGGGATACAAAAAGAGGCAACAGCTTTTGCCACGGATCAAAGTGGCGTATTTGATAGTTTTAAAAAACAACAATACCTGGACTCCATCTGGAACGAAACGGTATATACTCTTTTTGGAGTAGACTATACCTATAAGGAAGTTAAAGATACGGAGTTAAATCTGGGGCTGGATCTCCAGGGAGGAATGCATGTTGTGTTGGAGGTTTCCCCGGTAGATATCATAAAGGGTTTGAGTGGCAACAGTGATGACCCGGGTTTTATCGCGGCGTTAAACCAGGCCCGGGAAATGCAGAAAAACAGCCAGGAACAATATATTGACCTTTTTCATGAGGCCTATCAGGAGTTAAATCCCGGAAAAAAACTAGGACCGATTTTCGCTACGGCAGCCAACCAGGGTAAAGTAAGTTCATCTGATGATGATATGGTCGTCATGCAAATGTTACGTGAGGAAGTGGCCGGGGCGATAGATCGTTCAGAGATTATTTTAAGGACGCGGGTGGATCAGTTTGGCACTTCTCAACCTAATATCCAGCGTTTGCCAGGAACCGGACGTATCCAGATTGAGATACCCGGTGCAGAAAACCCGGAGCGTGTTCGGAAGTTGTTGCAAGGGGTTGCAAAACTCCAGTTTTGGGAGGTGGCTGAGCCCTATGATATTAATGGTTTAAATGGCATCAATCAATTATTGGCCCAAACAGAAAGGGGAACAACCTCTGCTTTAGAAGGATTGGAGGGACAAACGGAAGCGGAGTCGCTAAAAGAGTTGCTCAGTGCCGATGAAGGAGATTCTACCGCACAGGAAGTAGACTCGACACAAGCAGCAGTACGTGACAGCCTTTCATCACTGATTGATTCCTTATCTTCAGGAGGCATGTCGCCTTTGTTGGCACTGTCAGTTCCTATGGGACAATATATGTATGATTTGGCAGACACTGCCCGCATCGGGCAATTGCTTCGTAGAGAAGATGTAGCCCGTTTGATCCCCCGTAATATTGGCTATTTCTGGAATGCCAAACCTATCGATTACCAGGGACAGGAAGTATTGCCCCTTAACTTCATCCGAAAAGGGCGTGGTGGTGAACCACTCCTTGAAGGTGATGTAATTACAGATGCACGGGCTGACATTGATCAATATGGAAAACCGGCTGTAAGTATCCGGATGGATGCCATCGGTACCCGGAAATGGGCTGCCGTAACAAGAGAAGCAGCGGCAAAGACGCCACAAGGCAGAATTGCTATTGTACTGGACGAGTATGTTTATTCCGCCCCATCGGTGAATGAAGAAATACCTAATGGCAACAGCCAGATTTCAGGGGCTTTTTCGCAGGAAGAAGTTAAGGATTTATCAAATATACTGAAAGCAGGTTCTTTACCTGCTCCGACGCGCATTGTTGAAGAGGCAATTATTGGAGCTACGCTGGGGGAACTCGCTCAGAAGCAGGGTGTTTTTTCTATTATTTCAGGATTGATTATCGTAGTCCTTTTTATGGTGGCATATTATTCCAAAGGTGGATTTGTGGCTAACCTGGCTCTGCTTTTCAATATATTCTTTATCCTGGGCATACTGGCTAACTACAATGCGGCTCTTACCCTTCCGGGTATTGCAGGTATTGTGCTTACGATAGGTATGTCCATAGATGCCAACGTCCTTATTTTTGAGCGTATTAGAGAAGAACTACGAAAAGGTATAAAGTTGCGTGAGGCCATAACCACGGGTTATCAAAAAGCCTTTTGGACTATCTTTGATTCTAACCTGACTACACTTATCGCCGCAACGGTTCTTATTGTTCTTGGCCAGGGACCGGTTAAAGGGTTTGCTATCACGTTGTTGATTGGTATTTTCTGTTCATTCTTTTCAGCTGTATTCATCACTCGTGTGATTATTGAGTGGATGACCCGGAAGGGAGACGAAAGCAAGGTGTCATTCAGCACCCCTCTTTCCGGGGGATTGTTGTCCAATATGAATATTAACTTTATGGGCTATAGAAAAAAGGCGTATATCTTCTCAGCGATCTTCATTGTGGCAGGATTGATAGCCATGATGACCAGTGGAGGGCTAAATATGGGCGTTGATTTTAAAGGAGGCCGTTCTTATGTCGTAGCTTTTGGAGCTCCTGTTGAAGCCACTACGCTTAAGGTTGACCTGACCAATAGTTTTGAGGACGCAGGCACCGAAGTGAAAAACTTTGGGGGTAACGATGTGGTTAAAATAACTACGGCATTTTTGGTAGATGATGAATCGGATGATGCGGATGAGAATGTAAGAAAGGCACTTGTTGCCGGACTGGAGGCCTCAACGGGCAGTAAGTTTTCACCAAATGATTCCAAATTGGATGAAGGGACGTTTACGATATCCAGTTCCGCAAAGGTTGGTGCAACAATAGCTGATGATATTAAAAACGCTTCGTATCGCTCTATTATACTGGCATTGGTGCTGATTTTTATTTATATCGCGGTGAGATTTAGAAAGTGGCAGTTTGGCCTTGGAGCCATTGTGGCTCTGTTTCATGATACCTTGTTTGTGTTGTCTTCTTATGCTATAGCAGGAGTGTTGGGTATTTCTTTTGAGATAGATCAGGTTTTTATTGCTGCCATCCTGACCATTATTGGTTATTCGATCAACGACACCGTGATTGTGTTCGACCGAATCCGGGAGTATCTGAATCTGGGCACCAGCACTGATTATGAGAAAATATTTAACTCGGCTATCAATAATACGCTCAACAGGACGGTGATTACGTCCATGACAACCATGATTGTGGTGCTGGTATTGTTGATTTTTGGAGGAGAGGTACTGCGGGGCTTTTCATTTGCTATGTTCATTGGTGTACTGATTGGAACTTATTCTTCCATGTTCATCGCTTCGCCTATTGTAGTAGATCTGGAAGTTTCAAAAGCTAAATTGCAGAAGAAAGTGAAGGGATAACGGCAACCGTCCGTTTTTTTAGCGGAAAAGGAAAGCATATATTTATAGATGCTTTCCTTTTTTTTTGACCTTGTCAATAAGCTGGCTTTATGCCTTGAGGTGTGAGTAATAATTTTGCAATGGGGCAAACATTTTTTGCAAATACGATAATTGGAATGTTGAATTTTGTAAATTTGTCTGGAAACTAATCGGAATTTGATACTATGGGATATATCGAGCCGGCTCCATTAAAGGACCGGGAGAACCCTTTTGAAGCGATGATGTCAAGATTTCAGATCGCTTCTCAGCTTCTTGGCTTAGATGATGAAGTCTATAACGTATTAAAAAACCCGGCAAAGCAGGTTATTGTCAGCATTCCTATTACGATGGATGATGGTTCTATTCGTGTCTTTGAGGGTTATCGAGTCATCCATTCCAATATTCTTGGCCCATCAAAGGGGGGTATAAGATTTGATAAACGGGTAAATCTGGATGAAGTAAAAGCGCTTGCTGCATGGATGACCTGGAAATGTGCTGTAGTGGATATCCCGTATGGAGGTGCCAAAGGGGGTGTTTGTTGTAATCCCCGGGAGATGTCGAGGGGTGAGATGGAACGTCTGGTGAGGGCCTATACAACCTCGTTACACGAAATATTCGGTCCGGATAAAGACATTCCGGCACCTGATATGGGAACCGGCCCCCGGGAAATGGCCTGGCTGATGGATGAATATTCAAGGTCGCAAGGAATGACAGTCAACTCAGTCGTAACAGGCAAACCCCTTGTTCTTGGGGGATCTTTGGGCCGTACCGAGGCAACAGGACGAGGTGTAATGGTGTCGGCATTGGCTGCAATGGAAAAATTAAAAATTAACCCATACCGGGCTACTTGTGCTGTACAGGGATTTGGAAATGTGGGATCATGGGCAGCTTTATTACTCGCTGAACGGGGAGTGAAAGTAGTGCCAATAAGTGATATATCCGGAGCTTATTACAATGAGAAAGGGATAGACATAAAAAAGGCCATCGAATATCGCGATAATAATAACGGGATTCTGGAGGGATACACCGACGCAGAATACATGGACGGGGATGATATCCTTTTTATGGCTGTGGATGTGTTGGTACCAGCAGCTACCGAAGATGTCATTACGGCCAGTAAGGCAGATAGCATAAAGGCACGACTTATTGTAGAGGGAGCCAATGGACCTACCTCTTCTAAGGCTGATAAAATTATTGCTGAGATGGGCATCATGGTAGCCCCGGATATCCTGGCTAATGCCGGGGGGGTAACTGTTTCCTACTTTGAATGGGTGCAAAACAGGCTGGGGTATAAGTGGACAGAAGAGCGGGTTAACCGCAGATCTGACCGGATTATGAAGGACGCTTTCGATAAAGTTTATAAAGTTTCCGTTCAGTATAATGTGCCTATGCGAATAGCTGCTTATATTGTGGCCATTGATAAAGTAGCCAAAACTTATAAATATCGCGGAGGATTTTAAAATGACTATTCATAAGGAAGGCCGGGCGTTGCTGCTCGGTTTGTTGATCGTATTAACAGGCATTGTTGCGCTTGTCTGGTATTTTTTGACTCAAATTTGGTTTTTAATCAGCGCAGCTGTCGCACTTGTTCTCTTTTGTCTGGTGTTGCAATTTTTCAGAAATCCCCGTATAAAAATCAATTACGGAACGAAGAATGTACTTGCCCCGGCTGATGGCAAAGTAGTTGTTGTGGAAGAAACAGAAGAAAATGAGCATTTTAAAGACCGACGGATACAAGTATCTATTTTCATGTCCCCGCTCAATGTGCATGTGAATCGGAGTCCCCTAGAAGGTGAAGTCAGTAAATTCGCATATCATCCCGGAAAATACCTGGTAGCCTGGCACCCCAAGTCCAGCACCGAAAACGAACGAACAACCATGGTATTAAAAACAACAAATAATACCGAGTTACTCGTTCGTCAAATTGCAGGTGCTGTGGCCCGTCGAATTAAATGGTATGTGAAGGAGGGGGATCAGTTGGGACAGGGAGCGGAATATGGATTTATCAAATTCGGATCACGACTCGATGTCTTTCTCCCGCTTGATGCTAAGGTTATTGTAAAGCCGGGTGATAAGACCAAGGCTGGCCGTACAGTGATCGCGGAATTGTCATAATAGGGAGTGAGTTTAAACGGTCATGATTTCTTCCTCTTTTTTATGTAAGAGTTCGTCTACCTTTTTTACATGATCATCAGTCATCTTTTGTACCCGATCCTCTGCCCGCTTTACTTCATCTTCCGAAGCACCGTCTTTTTGTAACTTTTTCAGACTGTCATTCACATCTTTTCTGATGTTTCTGATACTCACCTTACCTAGTTCACCTTCGTGTCTTACCTGTTTTACCAGTGCCACCCTTCTTTCTTCAGTAAGTATCGGGATATTAATGATCACTTGTTCCCCGTCATTTTGTGGATTCAATCCCAGGTCTGAATTGATGATAGCTCTTTCAATGTCGTGAAGAACAGTTTTTTCCCAGGGTTTGATCATCAATGTGCGGGCATCCGGGGTGGTAACGGATGACATCTGGTTTAACGGGGTAAGCGTCCCGTAATAATCCACCTTGATGCTGTCAAGCATGGCTGGATTGGCTTTGCCCGCTCTTATATGTGAAAGTTCATAGTTTAAATGTTGTATTGCTTTATCCATGTGTTCGTTGGCATCTTCCAGATACAATTCTATTTCCTCTTCCATGTTAAATTAATTTAAATCATAAAATACATTAAATTTCAGCTAATTAAGGTGCCTTCATTTTCCCCTTCGAGTAAACTCATCAGGTTACCTTCGGTATTCATATTGAAAACGACGATCGGCAATTTATTTTCCATGCACAACGTAAATGCGGTCATGTCCATGATATCCAGGCCTTTTTGATAGGCTTCCTGAAAAGAGAGAGAATCATATCTCTTGGCTGAAGGATCTTTCTCGGGATCGGCCGTGTATACTCCATTTACCCGTGTTCCTTTGAGAACGACTTCGGCTTGGATTTCAATAGCTCTTAAAGCAGCTGTAGAATCTGTTGTGAAATACGGATTGCCGGTTCCGGCACCAAAAATGACTACCCGGCCTTTCTCAAGGTGTCTGATGGCCCGTCGTCTGATAAAGGGCTCACAAACCTGTTCCATGGCAATCCCTGACATCAATCGGGTATATATGCCCTTTTGCTCCAGTGCGCTTTGCAATGCCATGCCATTTATCACAGTGGCGAGCATACCCATATAGTCTCCTTGCACACGGTCAAATCCCGCATTTTCAGCTTGTACACCCCTAAAAATGTTTCCGCCACCTATTACAATAGCAATTTCGACACCACTGTCCTTCACTTTTATGATTTCACGTGTATACTGATCCAATCGTAAGGGGTCTATTCCGTAATTGGCTGATCCCATTAATGCTTCTCCACTTAGTTTAAGTAAAATCCTTTTGTACTTCATCAGACGTTGTTAATTGATCGCAAATATATTTAGTTGATATTGAAAATAACTTTATCGTTCTTTAAAATCGAAATAAAACCTGGTTTTTTTCCACCCCTTGCCCTTTTTGTATTTCTACTACAGCTATTTTTCCCGAACGGTCAGATTTAATCATGTTTTCCATTTTCATGGCCTCCAGGATTAATAAAGGATCTCCGGGTTTTACCTCATCTCCTTCTTTTACTTTAATATCCAGTACCATGCCGGGCATGGGGGCAACCAGGTCATTTTTTTTGCTGTCTTCCGGCTTTTTCATCCCCACCCTTTCGTACAAAATATCTGATTTTGTTTTTAGATTAAAAGTATAGGTTTTTCCATTGATCAATATTTCGATTACTTGATGATTATTGCCGTTTGTTTTTATTTCGGCGTGTATACACCGATTATTCAGTAAAATGAAGTAATGGTTTTCCGCTGTGGATTTGATTGTACCATCAAATGTCTCGCCATTTATAACAAGCCGGTCATGTTCCCTAAGGATACTGTACGTTTGATGAGGACTTTCAAGGTCGATGATCATGGCTTCAAAGATAATATTTAAGTAGAATACTTATGAGAGTACGCGGGTATTTTTTAATTTTGCCATTGAATAGGGGTGCCTTAATACACGGGCTGAGAATATACCCTCTGAACCTGAATCCGGTAATGCGGTCGTAGGAAAAGGTAAATATATTTACGGGATAAGCCCCTATCGTTCCCGTAGCGTAATCAAAAACTATAAAAAAATCAAATGATTAGGAGAAGTTTCATTGTTTGCCTGCTAGCGTTATTTGCTTATCAGGTAGCGAATGCCCAGCAAGGGCTAAGGGGTATTGTGTTGGATAGCGAAAACCAGCAAGCCGTAGAAAATGTATTAGTCCGGATTTCCGGACAAAAACAAGGCGCAAGTACTGATGTAAAGGGTGCTTTTTATATGGATAACCTGGCGGAAGGTGAGTATTCACTTACCTTTTCGCATCTTGGGTACCACCAGCATGAAACAATTGTGAAAGTGCCCTTTGAAGGTGTTTTGCAGATTGCCCTTTCCCCAAGATATTATATGGCCGATCAGGTAGTGGTAGAGGCTACCAGGGCCGATGAAAACACACCGACTACGTATGTGAATGTGTTGGGTGAAGAAATTAAGAAGCAGAACTTTGGGCAGGATGTGCCCTACATGCTTGAAAATACCCCATCATTGGTTACCACAAGTGATGCCGGGGCAGGTGTAGGCTACACCGGTATGCGTATCAGGGGTAGTGATATGACGCGCATAAATGTGACAATCAATGGAATACCTGTAAATGACAGTGAGTCACAGGGCGTTTATTGGGTAAATACCCCCGACCTACTCTCATCAACAAGCTCTATTCAGGTGCAGCGCGGGGTAGGCACCTCCACCAACGGGGCGGCAGCCTTCGGGGCAACGATCAATATGCAAACGAATGAGCTTGAAGAAGAAGCCTACAGCGAATTAAACAATACAGTAGGTTCATTTAATACGTTAAAAAACACATTGAAGTTTGGAACAGGCTTGATAAACGGCCATTGGTCGTTTGACGGACGCCTCAGCAGAGTTTCCTCTGAAGGGTATATTCAGCGGGCAACATCAAACCTACAGTCATATTATTTGGCGGGGGGGTATTACGGTGAGAAAACCACTATCAAGGCCATCTCTTTTGCCGGGAAGGAAGTTACTTATCAGGCGTGGTGGGGAACACCGGAGGCCCGCCTGACTAATGATTTGGAAGGAATGAATTTTGTGGCTGATATGAATTGGTATTCCACTGAGCAAAGGGACAACCTGCTTAATTCAGGGAGGACTTTTAACTATTACTTGTATGAAAACGAGGTGGATAATTACATGCAAGATCATAATCAGTTGCACATAAGCCATGCCTTCAATAAAACGTTGACAGCCTATGTGGCTCTGCATTATACCTACGGCAGGGGCTATTATGAGCAGTTTAAGGAAGGTGAAGACTTTGCAGATTATGACCTGACGGAATTTGTCACGGTTGGAGGTGTGATGAACACAACGGATCTTATTCGCAGACGGTGGCTCGATAACCATTTTTATGGATTGACCTATTCTGTTCAGAAAGAAAATGACCGCACTAAATGGGTTTTGGGCGGGGGATGGAATAACTATGAAGGTTCACATTTTGGGGAAATCATCTGGGCACAGTTTTCACCCAACCAGCCTAAAAACTACCGCTATTACGATAATGATGCAGATAAGCGGGATTTTAATACCTACCTGAAAGTAACCAGAGAGCTCATGCCGCAGCTGATCTTTTTCGGGGATGTGCAGTACAGGGGAATTAGTTATCAGGCACAGGGCCCGGATAATGACCGGGTAGGCGGTGTCCCAAAAATGATTGACGTAGCAGCAAACTATAATTTTTTTAATCCTAAAGCAGGATTTACCTGGCAGTTGAATGACGAAATGAAGGTTTACTCATCGTATGCATTAGCAAATCGTGAACCTGTCAGGACTGATTTTATTGACAATCAGGACGGCACCACGCCCCGGCCAGAGCAGCTTCACAACGTTGAACTCGGAATGAAAATCATAAAGCAGCATTTACACCTACAGGCAAACATGTACTACATGGGTTATAATGATCAATTGGTTATGACAGGCGAAGTAAATGATGTGGGTTCGCCCATTAGGAAAAACGTAGAGGACAGCTACCGTTCAGGAATAGAAGTTTCTGGTAATTATGAAATAAACAGCTTTTTCGATATAGGGGCAAATCTGACTTTGAGTGCAAACAAAATAAAGGAGTTTCGGGAAATAATTTATGATTATGGTGTGGCCTGGGATGAATTTAATGTTATTGAAAACATTTATACCAATCCCGACATTGCCTTTTCTCCTGCCGTGATTGGGGGGGGTATTTTCAGTTATAAGCCAAAGGAAAACGTGGAGTTTGCCTGGATGGTAAAGTATGTAGGTAATCAATATCTGGATAATACTTCAAATGAAAACAGGAAAATAGATCCATACCTGACTAATCATTTAAGGGTGAGCTATTCACTTTATCCAAAATGGATGAAAGAAGTAAACATGGGACTGCTGTTGAACAATGTGTTGAACGAATGGTATGAGTCAAACGGATATACTTTTGGCTACCGGGGCGGAGGTTTAGATATACGAGAGAATTACTATTACCCCCAGGCCGGAAGGAATTTTTTGCTTTCTGCTAATCTCCGGTTTTAATAATGACAGTAGATGTGTAAATTTATGCGATGAGCAACAAGCCAGTGATATTTTCACCTGTTGGGTTCCTCAGGCTTACCAGAGCCTGGAACCTGCTCATCGTAGTATTAACGCAACTTTTTACAGCTTATTTCCTGCTGATCAAACCTCATGAAAAACTGGAATTTAGTTTTTCGATTATTCTGCTATCCCTGGGTACGGTGTTCATCGCTGCGGCAGGTTACGTGATCAATGATTATTATGACGTAAAAATCGATTATATCAACAAACCAGGAAGGGTGGTTGTCGGGAAATACATGAAGCGAAGGGCTGTCATGATCACACATGTAGCGCTCAACGTGATTGGCTTAGGCATTGGCTTGTATTTATCACTGAAAATTTTCGTCGTATTTTTATTAACAGCCGGCTTATTATGGCTATACTCCAATCAACTAAAGCGCCTGCCCTTTGTGGGTAATTTTTCAGTGGCGCTCCTCACAGGCCTTACTGTGTACATCGTAGCTTTGTACATTGGCGACAACAATACACAGGTCTTGTTGTTTTCTTATTTTGCCATGGGGATGACCCTCATCAGGGAAATAATAAAAGATATACAGGATAAGGAAGGTGACCGCTCATTCGGATGTAAAACATTACCCGTAATTTGGGACATCAGATCAGTGAAAAGGTTGTTGTACGCTATAATTGTTGGGTTTGTATTAAGTGTAGCTTTTTTCACCAATCCCGATATCAGTAAAATGTGGTATATTTTCCTGACAGTATTTATTGTTTCTCAATTAGGGCTCGGTTTGATGTTGTATTTTGCAGACCAAAAGAAACATTACGGCCGGCTGAGCATGTATTGTAAACTGTTGATGGTGGCTGGTATTTTATGTATGGTGTTCTTTAACTAAATGGTGATTTATCAGAATGATGATATTCCGTATCGGGCAAGAGGAGTAGAAATATGGGATCACACGACAATCAATAGATGTCAGCCGGCTCCATGAATAAATTGTTCCGGCAAGGACTTTAAACAGAAAAACAAATAAATATATAGTGATGAAAAATATTGCTGTTTTTGCTTCAGGCTCAGGTTCAAATGCAGAGCAAATAGCTAAATATTTCGAGGGCCATCCGGAAATGAGGATTGTGGCAATATTAACCAACAATCCAAAGGCCGGGGTTATTGAGCGGGCAAAAAATTTTAACCTGCCATATAAGGTGTTTTCAAAAGCGGGCTTTTACCAGGGAGATGAGGTGCTAAACTACCTGATCGAAAAAAAGACAGACTGTGTGGTGTTGGCGGGTTTTCTATGGTTAATGCCTCACAACTTGCTTAAAAAATTTCCATGTATGGTAAATATCCACCCGGCATTATTGCCAAAGTATGGAGGTAAAGGGATGTATGGTATACATGTGCACACCGCCGTTTACAAAAACAAGGAAACCAAATCGGGGATCACCATTCACATGGTTAATGAAAACTATGATGAGGGCAATACAATTTTTCAAAAAGAATGTGATTTGGATCCGAATGAGCAACCTGAGGACATTGCAAAGAAGGTGTTGAAACTAGAACATTATTATTATCCGCGGGTTATCGAGGATTTGATTAGAAATGCTTGTAAAAAGTGATAGTTTTGCAGTTCAAATGAATTGCGTCTATGAACAATAAGAAGATACAGTCGGCTTTGATATCGGTTTACTATAAGGACGGGTTGGAGCCAATCATTGAAATCCTGAAAAAACAGGGAGTTAAAATTTATAGTACAGGTGGCACACAGCATTTTATTGAGGAAGCTGGAGCAGAGGTCGTTCCTGTTGAAGAAATGACGGGTTATCCCTCTATTTTTGGGGGCCGTGTCAAAACGTTACATCCCAAAGTATTTGGAGGTATCCTACATCGGCGTGACGATAAATCAGACCAGCGGGAAGCCACGCAATATAACATACCGCCTATCGATCTGGTCATTGTAGATCTTTATCCATTTGAGGAAACGGTAGCATCCGGGGCTTCCGAAGATGAAATTATTGAAAAAATAGATATCGGAGGGATTTCACTCATCCGCGGCGCGGCAAAGAATTTTAATGATGTCTTCATTGTTTCTTCCAGAGAGCAATATAAAGAGGTAGTAGATATACTCGTTTCGCAGGAGGGAGAGACTACACCCGCACAGCGCAAAAGGTTTGCAGTAAAAGCGTTTGATATAAGTTCACATTATGACTCGGCCATTTTTAATTATTTTAATCATGCCGGGGAAGAATTGAGTTTTAAACAAAGTGTAAGAACTTCTGTTGCATTGCGTTATGGTGAAAATCCGCATCAAACGGGAACTTATTACGGAAAACTTGATGATTTGTTTGAAAAGCGCAATGGGAAGGAATTGTCATACAATAATCTGGTGGATGTAGAAGCTGCGGTGAGTCTGGTGGAAGAATTTCCTGATGAAATAGCTTTTGTGATTGTAAAACACACCAATGCTTGTGGAGTCGCCACGGGACAATCAGTTGAAGCCGCATATAAGAAGGCCCTACAGGCCGATCCCGTGTCAGCATTTGGCGGAATATTGGCTACGAACCACATTGTAAACCTGGAGACAGCACGGCTAATTAATGAATTGTTTTATGAAGTGCTAATCGCACCGGGATTTGAAGATGAAGCCTTAGAATTGTTGCTATCAAAAAAGAAAAGAATTATTTTGCAGCAGAAAAAACCTTTTAAAGCAGATACCCAATTCAAAAGTTTGCTCAATGGGGTTTTGGTTCAGGATAACGATAACGTGACAGACAGCGCAGAGCATCTGCGTGTTGTTACAACTAAAAAACCAACAGCGGAGGAGATCAACGCCTTAGTGTTTGCAAGTAAAATAGCAAAACACACTAAATCAAACACCATTGTATTGGCCAATGACGGTCAGTTACTCGCCAGTGGTGTAGGTCAAACTTCAAGAGTTGATGCTTTAAATCAGGCCATATTAAAAGCCAACGCTTTTAATATGGAGTTGAAGGGGAGCGTGATGGCTTCGGATGCTTTTTTTCCTTTTCCTGATTGTGTAGAAATTGCTGATGGTGCTGGAATTACTTCGGTAGTACAGCCTGGCGGGTCAATAAAAGACCAGGATTCAATAGATTACTGTGATAATCACAGTTTGTCTATGGTTTTTACAGGAACCCGTCATTTTAAACATTAAAAAAATGGAGATAAGTGAAATAGATATTTAACAAATTTGTAAATTTCTGCGATAACATCCTCCTTTAAAATTATTTAAGTTTATATGGGATTATTTGATTTCTTTTCCAGTGACATAGCTATAGATTTAGGCACGGCCAATACATTAATTATCCACAAAGACAGAATAGTTGTTGATGAACCTTCGATCATTGCTATTGACAAGAACACCAACAAAGTAATAGCCATTGGGAGGGAGGCCATGCAGATGCATGAAAAAACCCATGAAAACATAAAAACCATTCGACCGTTGAAAGACGGTGTCATTGCTGATTTTCATGCTGCTGAGCAAATGATCAGGGGGATGATCAAGATGATTGACAATAAGAAGAAATTTCTACCTTCCTCGCACAAAATGGTTATTTGTATTCCATCAGGAATCACTGAAGTTGAAAAAAGGGCGGTTAGGGATTCCGCAGAGCATGCCGGAGCCAAGGAAGTTTATATGATCTATGAGCCCATTGCAGCAGCAATAGGGATCGGTGCGGACATTGAACTGCCTATCGGGGCAATGATTGTGGATATTGGCGGAGGTACGACTGAAATAGCAGTTATTGCCCTGTCTGGAATTGTATGCGACCAATCCATCAGGGTGGCCGGGGATACGTTCAACAGAGACATCCTCGACTATATGCGAAGGCAACACAATTTACTGATCGGTGAGCGATCTGCTGAAAAGGTGAAGATCGAAGTTGGTTCGGCACTCACTGAACTCGACAACGGGCCGGAAGATTATGAAATAAGGGGGCGTGACCTGATGACGGGAATACCTAAGGTAATACGTGTATCCTATTCTGAAATTGCTTTCGCCCTGGACAAGTCAGTATCAAAAATTGAAGAGGCCGTGTTAAAGGCGTTGGAGATATCACCTCCTGAACTTTCGGCCGATATTTATGACAATGGTATACACCTTACAGGTGGAGGGGCCTTGTTAAGGGGATTGGACAAGCGCCTTGCTTTAAAAACAAAACTCCCCATTCATATCGCTGATGATCCTTTAAGGGCTGTGGTCAGGGGAACGGGCATGACTTTAAAGAATATCAAAGGTTATCGTGCGGTTTTAATGACCTGATAACCAAACCAGTAAAATGTATCAGATATTTAAGTTTCTGTTTAGGTTTCGGGCTTTGTTGTTTTTTGTCTTGCTCGAATTTATAGCCATATTAATGGTTTTACAGAATAATCAATATCATCGGGCACGTATATTCAATTCTTCAAATAGTTTTTTTGCCCGAACGCTGGAATTATCTGATTATGTTGCTGACTTTTTCTTGTTGCGGGAGGAAAACCAACAGTTGGTTGAAGAAAATGCCTTATTACACAAAAAGTTAAAGCAACTTGAGCAAAGTATCTATTCGATTAATTCACGGGAAATCACGGATCCCGATTTGATCAATCAGTATAATTTTATTGGAGCAAATGTGATAAACAGTAGTGTTTACCAGATCAGCAACCACATCACGGTGGATAAAGGAGCGCTTGATGGTGTAAGGCCGGGAATGAGTGTATTCAGTGCGCAAGGGGTAGTGGGTAAAGTCCGGGTGGTATCTGACCACTTTGCAGTGATCAATTCTTTGCTGGACACTGATTTTTTGATTTCTTCCCGTATAAAAAGCAATGGGGAAATAGGGACGGTCAGGTGGAACGGGGAAAATGCTGGAACGGCTAATCTGGACTATATTGCGCGTCATATCAAATTGCAAAAAGGTGACACAGTAGTGACATCGGGCTTTAATGCCGTATTTCCACCCGGA
>JAOUKJ010000453.1 GCA_029882675.1 Cyclobacteriaceae bacterium | reverse complement strand
CATTGGGTCATTTCAAATAATCTGAATATCTTGTCTTTTTGATCCCCCACCAATTGACTCAATAATGACCAAGAAAACCGGAAAAGCAATAATCATTGATGACGACGAATACATTCGCTTATCGCTAAAGATGTTTCTGGAGCAATATTTTGAAGAAGTGGAGTGTCTTGACGACCCCCGTGAGCTGACCCCGCTGCTTAACCGGAAAACTTATGACATAGCCTTGCTGGATATGAATTTTCGCCAGGGAGATACTTCAGGAAAGGAAGGACTATATTGGCTTGAGCGTCTGCTAATGCAATCACCTGACACTAACGTTATCCTAATCACGGCCTATGGTGATGTGGGTATTGCCGTTGAAGCCATAAAAAAAGGAGCCTTCGATTTTATTGTCAAACCCTGGCAAAATGAGAAACTACTGGCCACCATGAGTGCAGCTATGCAACTGGGCGCTGAAAAGAAGAAAGTGAAAAAACTCATTTCCCGTCAACATGCGTTGACTACCGCCATAGAAAGCCCCTACAACAACATCATTGGCGATTCTGAGGCAATGCAGGGAATACACCGCACCATTGAAAAAGTGGCTGGGACTGATGCCGATATTCTCATTCTGGGGGAAAATGGAACAGGCAAGGAACTTATAGCGCGTGAAATACACCGGAAATCAGCCCGGGCCAACGAAGTTTTTATCAGTATAGACGTGGGTGCATTACCTGAAACACTATTCGAGAGTGAGCTGTTCGGCCACGTAAAAGGTGCGTATACAGATGCCCGTGAAGACCGTACCGGACGTTTTGAAGCCGCCGATGGTGGCACCATCTTTCTGGATGAAATAGGTAATATTCCATTGCACCAACAATCCCGCTTACTGTCCGTTTTACAAAACCGATGCATAAACCGGGTGGGAAGTAATGAACGCATAAATATTGATGTGCGGGTCATCTGCGCCACCAATGGCAACATCAAGCAAATGGTAAAAGCGGGTGATTTCCGTGAAGACCTGTTGTACCGCATCAATACCATAGAAATCACATTACCTCCATTGCGCGAAAGGACTGAAGACATCCCTCAGCTCACTGATTATTTTCTGGATATTTTCAATAGGAAGTACAACAAAAATGCCCATGTGGACAATCGTCTGTTGGGAAAAATGCATTTATACAGCTGGCCTGGCAATATCCGCGAATTACAGCATGCCATAGAAAGGGCTGTGATCATGTGCGATGAAGATTGTCTTTCTCCGGAAGACCTTCCTTTTCCAGGCGCTGCCAGCACAGGGACAGGAAGTCCGGAAGACCTGAATCTTGAAAAACTGGAAGCGTGGGCTATACTCTCGGCCCTGAAAAAATTCCAGGGCAACGTTTCACATGCCGCCAATGAACTGGGCCTTTCACGGGGTGCCATGTACCGCCGCATGGAAAAATATGGTCTATAAATCGTCTCTCTCTAACAAAAAATGATGCACCTCAGAAAAAACAACAGACTAAACCTACTATTCCGACTACTGATTACCTGTGCCTTGGGAACCATTTGCATGTACTACCTTTTTGTATCCGAAAATTACCTAAGGAGTGTATATTTTATCGTTTTTTGGGTGTTGGCCTTATTAGAATGCATCTGGTATACCGAAAGGACAAATCGCGATTTCACCTCCCTTATACTTGCACTATTGCAAAACGATTTCACCATCAACTTCAATGAAAAGACAAAGGGAAAGACAATAAACAAACTCTATAAAACCTTCAACCTGATTACCCGCAAATTTCATAACATCAGCAGTCAAAAAGAAGTACAACACCTCTTTTTGGAGATGTTGATTCAGCATATTAAGGTGGGTATTCTGAGTTTTGATAAACATGAAAAAATTCACCTGATAAATGACACTTTTAAAAGCCTTATCAACAAACCAGACATCATCAGCCTGAAAGGTATCGAAATGGTGAATAAAGACCTGGCAAATACTTTGCGAACCATCAAATCGGGAGAAAGCAAGCTGGTCAACAACATACAGGCCAACCGCCTCCAAAAACTTTCCCTATCAGCCAGTGAGTTTATTCTCAATGGCGCTTATTACAAGCTGATCTCCGTACAGGACATTCGCAATGAACTGGAAGAGCAGGAAGCGCTCTCCTGGCAAAAGCTGATCAGGGTACTCACACATGAAATAATGAACTCCGTAACGCCCATTACTTCACTCACTGGCACACTCCACCAGATCGTTCAGCAAATGAATCAAAGCAGTAAATATGATAAAAAGACGATCGAAAATCTGTTAAATGGCCTGGATGCGATACATAACCGCGGCGAAGGACTGCTTTCCTTCACCAACGCCTATAGAGGCCTTACCCGTATTCCGGAACCCCACTTAAAAATCATTGAGGTGGGTGATGTCATCCACCAGACGACGACCCTCCTAAATAAAGAGCTGGAAAAAAGGGCTATTTCCCTGCATGTCGAAGGCAATACAACTGAAAAAATTACGGTTGATCCCGAGCAAATAGTACAGGTATTGATCAATCTGATTAAAAATGCCATGGATGCACTGGAGGAAAAATCCGATCTTCGTGCCATCAGGATAGAAACAAAAAAGCTACCTACGGAAAGAATACAGGTAACGATTACCGACAATGGCACGGGCATCTCACCCGACCTCGCAGACAAAATATTCATCCCGTTTTTTACGACCAAAAAATCGGGTTCCGGAATAGGCCTGCCGCTGTGTCGCCAAATTCTCCACAAGCATACCGGAACATTGCAGGTTGAATCGGTAAAAGGCCAGGGAACCCGGGTGGTCATAATTTTATAAATTCAGGGCTTGATTATTAACCCGAAAGTGCAGGGCCATCTTTCTGCTTCTTCAATAACCAAATGGTTACCATCTCCATTGAAAAGAAATACAATTCTACAGGCCAACATAATTTCTGTTGGGCATTTTAAAGAAATATTTTGTACCTTGAGACCATAAAACAGTAATCAGCGCATGGAAAAGGCAACGCGAAGCACAAAGGTTATACCTATCGAAAACCCGAAAACAGCAGAAAACAAAAACACCCCTGTTCTCAATACGGAAAAGAATTTAATCACGGAGCCTGATTCAGGACAAGAGCCACCCCAGACCATAGAAGAAGTTATTCAGGAAGTAAAAGATCAATCTCCCTGGGTCGTGAAAGGTTCCTATGAAACAGAGATCAAGAAGTTGCAGGTTGAATTGGTTCGTATGCAACGTTGGGTGGAGGAACGGGGAAAAAGGATCATGATCATCTATGAAGGGCGCGATGCTTCGGGAAAAGGCGGTGCAATAAAACGCTTCATTGAGCACCTGAATCCGCGCGCTATGCGCGTAGTGGCCCTGCCAAAACCTACGGATGTCGAAAAAGGTCAATGGTACTTCCAAAGGTATGTGACCCAGCTACCTAATCCCGGGGAAATTGTATTTTTTGACCGGAGTTGGTACAACCGCGCAGTGGTTGAACCCGTCAATGGCTTTTGTACAGACAAACAGTACAAGCAATTTATGCGTCAGGTACCTGAATTTGAACACATGCTTTTCGAAGATGGCATTATTCTGATCAAATTCTGGTTTTCGGTATCCAAAGAAATCCAACTCTACCGCTTCAATTCCCGAAAAGAAAATCCTTTAAAAAACTGGAAACACAGTGATGTCGATGCACAAGCTCAGGATCTGTGGGCTGAATATACCAAGTTCAAG
>JAOUKJ010000452.1 GCA_029882675.1 Cyclobacteriaceae bacterium | reverse complement strand
AAATTGTGGTGGGCAGTGGTGTCAGTGCCTGGCAGTATATTTTGAAGCCGGAAAAAATTGAAGTGTACGGAGGAGATGATCCGGGCGACTTAAAATTAATTTCATCCATCAAAATCCCACTACCCGCTAAATCTCCACCTACCGAACAGGTCGGGATAAGTGTCCCGTTGGAAAGTCAACAGTATCGCTACTATAAAATCCTGGCCCACCCGGTGGCAAAACTACCTGAATGGCACAGGGGAAAAGGCGAAAAAGGATGGGTTTTTGTGGATGAGGTGTTTTTTTATTAGGGACAAAGCCCGGCATGCACCCCATTCCAAAACGTATTTTCCGGCATCAAGGCTACGTAATCCTGATTTTTCCCGGGTTATTTAATTTTTTTAATTCACGACACCACCCTCCTTCAATTCCCAATACAATAAAGGTTTTTCGTTCCCCTTAAAAGCATCCTGTCACGCACCAATACCGGCGTAGAGACAAAATTATCATCAAATTTTGTGTGATTAAGTATTTTGATTCCCGATGTGGATACCTCACAAACGTATAAGTCCCCCTCTTCATTGCATACATATAGCTTGTTTCCGGCAAGTGTTGGGGAGCTAAAGAACGCTCCATTTCCTACAAGCTCCTCATTTTTCCATAGTTCATTTCCCGTATACAGGTCAACACACCATAGTGTACCCGTATGCCCCACAACATACACTTTACCATTGCTGGCAATCGGCGTGGCAACATCTGCACCAATACCTTTCTTTTCCCAGAGAAAGTCCTCTCCGGTCATGTTGCCGCTACCAATGCATTTCATGCCTGCGAGGTGCATCCCCCGGCCAAAAGGCACTACAGCAATACCTTCTGAAACGGCCGGCGAGGCGATGGTGCGCCAGTATGGCCTCTGAGTGGGATTAAACCCGGAATATGACCATATCATTTTACCTGTTTCGGCGTTATGGCCTGTGAGGTGATCGGCCCCCCAGACAACAAGGGTTGTGCGTCCGCCTTCCCCAACAACCAAAGGGGTGGAGTAGCTCTGTGCGGTTTCTGCTTTACATTCGTAGTTCCGGTCGGCTTTCCAGGCCACTTTCCCGGTAACCTGGTCCAGGGCAAGAAGATAAGACGCCCCTTCATGCATGACGGCAAAAACAACATTATTACCGGCTAGAACCGGGCTGGATCCCAGATCCCAGAAATAGCTAATTTCACCGTATTCCTCCATGAGGTTTGTTTTCCAGAGGATCTTTCCTTCAAAATCGAGGGCCGCTGCCGTACTGCTTTTAAAGAAGACAAAAAGTCGCTCGCCGTTGGTCACGACAGAAGGATTACTGCCGCTACCCCTGCGGTGCTTCCCGGGAAGCTGGTTTCCAAGCTTTGTCTGCCAGAGTAATTTGCCCTCCCAATTGTAGCAGAGTACGCCGTCCTCGCCATCTGTGTCTTCTCCCACGCCCGAGGTGAGTACGATCCGGTCTTTCCATACAATGGGTGTTGAACCGCCTTTTCCGGGCATTTTCACTTTCCAAAGGACATCATCGGTTGCGGAAAATACGACGGGGTAGTTTCCCTGTTCGGCGATGCCATTGGCGGCCGGGCCGCGCCACTCAGGCCAGTTTTGTGCCTGCAAGCCCATTGTTGTCAGGACGAGTGCAAGGACTGTCATCAAGTTATGCTTCATGATCGTATTCATATTTTCAAATTTACCATGTTCTCCCCTTGTTCACCGTATCGGTTGTTCCCACTTTTAAGTATAAAGGAAAAGAGTGGTTTTTCCAAGTTTTTATATCCGAAACCTATTGAAGAGCTTCACTGGGGATGCGGGGGCCTGGTAAAACCGGGGCGTTATGGGATTTTAGTTGGTTGGAGGTCAAAAGAGGCGTATAAAAAGAGAGGTCAAAGTTTGAAGCACCTGCATCAGCTTTCATTTGGCTCCTGCCTTCTACTTGTGTCGCTTAAACAATGTATATATATACTCCCTGGTATCTCCCGAAGGCATGGTGTAGGTATAATCAAAGGCCTTTATTAATTTAAAGTCTTCACCCAGCCTTTCTGCCAGCATGCCTTGATCATAACGAAACACGGGCAACCCGCTGCATTTGGTGGCTCCCTGGAGGTTGAAGACAGCAATAATCACATAGCCTCCGGGTTTGACCAGCTTCCTCAGTAATTTAAAGTAGGCATCCTGCTCTTCTTTTTTATTGAAAAAATGGAGCACAGCCCGGTCATGCCATAAATCAACGGGCCCTGCCTCGGTCAGCACGGCAGGGTGGACAAGGTCATCCACCACAAATGTCACCTTATGGCTGTTTTTACCCAGCCGTTTTTTCAATGCTTCCAGGGCAGAAGCACTGATGTCATTGGCAATAATTTTGTCATACCCGGTATCAACAAGTTCATCCACCAGGGTAGTAGCTCCGGCGCCTACATTAAGTATTACAGCTTTCTTGTCCAGTTGACAGCTTTCTATCAGTTCCAGCGATGGTGCCGGGATCTGCTCATACCACCCCGTTTTTTCCACAGGCGACGTCTCCCAGGCCTTTTCCCAATGGGATTGAAAGTCAATTTCTTCCTTTTTACTCATCATTAATTGGGTTCATAGTTCTATTATCCTCATCCATCATTTCCCATCTTCCCCTTTATCTGTCTGCACCCGCAAAGGAAAGCAATTCTTTTTTCTACGGCTTATTAAACCTGAATAACTCAGATACTGGCAGTCTGCCCGCAGGCAATTGCTCACAAATCCGGCTGATTCCATGCCCTATTTTCTCAACCATAGTCATTCTTTCAGACAGTCTGAAAAATCAGAAGTTCCTATGCTGGCTTTACTCCAAGTCTAGTCCACTACAGGCGCCACTTGTTCTGCTGTAGTAATCCCCCCGGGCAATTCCATAATCCGTATGTTTCTGAAATGGATCTCAGCGCCTTCGGACTCCAGGCAAATATAGCCCTTCTTCCTGCCTGAGTTACTCAGTCCATTGACAAATTTACCATTAATAGAAAGCTTCACTACCCCGTCCACAGCCACTATAACATACTTGTTCCACTCTCCTTTTCCTTTACACCGCATCTCCAGCGAAGCACTACGCGGGCCACGCGGATTGTCAGGAACGGCCGTCAGATCCATAGTAGGAAAAAGCTCCCCGCTCACATAGGCGCTGGTGCGGTTGTTGATCACCGACCATTGCAGCTCCAGCATCTGAACCTCTATTCCTTTGGCCAGCGGGTTATCACCGAATTGTGTACCTTCACTCCAAATAAAGGTGCCGGAGTTGCCTCCGTCTTCCATGTGTCTCCACTCTATTTCCATAATGAAGTTTTCATACTGCCTGTCTGTGCGCATCACACCAATAGGGAGCCCCTTACAGATCAGTACACTATCCTCCACACGCCAGGTCTCTTTTGAAGTATTCACATCTATCCAGCCCGTCAGGTCCACTCCATTAAATAAGGGGCGGAAAGCCAGCTCATCAATATCTTGTGCCTGGCCCCGAACCGTAGAAAATAAAAAAATTAAAACGAACATTGCCGTGCTATAATAGATTGATTTATGAATCATGAGTTTCTAATTTATATGAGCAATAAATGTATTATTTTTTTTCCAAACCATAAAAACAATTATCTTGGGTCACTATGTTTATTGTATCTGAATACTTTACGGCTGTCGTCTTTACAATCATCACCATGCTCTGCTGGGGTTCCTGGGCCAACACCCAGAAACTGGCTGAAAA
>JAOUKJ010000451.1 GCA_029882675.1 Cyclobacteriaceae bacterium | reverse complement strand
GTGTGACCAGGCATGAGGAAGAACATTATCCGCTGTTCGCCCAGGATATCACCACGACCCAAAATACACACACCTGGCGCTTCACCTTCGAGTCTAACATCCTCACTGGCCTGGTCACACTTACCTGGCCAAAGGACGAACTGGGTCCTTCCAATGCCGCCCTAAAACTGCTCGATGAGCAGTCTGGCGCCATCATCGACATGCGCACTACCGGTAGCCATACCTTCCGGCCCGACGGCGCCCATGCTTTCAGCGTGTTCTTCAGCCGTGATCCCAACAACGAATTCCTGCCCGACGCCCTGATACTTGGGCATGCCTGGCCTAACCCGGCCCGGGACAAGGTACACTTCCCCGTCGTTCTATCAGGCAATAATGAGCTTCACGATATAGAACTGGCCATCTACAATCTGGAAGGTAAAAAGATAAAAGTACTGGCAGACGGCCGGTACAAAGCGGGTATCCACCAGTTTATCTGGGAGACCAGGGAAGGTGGAAACAGCACAGCCGGGGTGTTTATATACCGGCTGGAGTTTAAAGATGGAAAGATGCGACCGCTACAGAAGAAGGTGGTGGTTAGTCCTTAGTAATAAGTAGTGTAGTAAGACTGGGAGGGAGTCGAAGAAGGGATTTGGCCGCGCCTCAGTCATAAAGCATGATTGAAACTTTGATCCCGAACATAAATTATGAGAAGTTTCAAACGATCCTATGGAAGGCCAAATTGTAGTGGCAAGTATAAATTATTAAAATTGATAACAAACCAAATAACAATGGCTAAGCCCATGAAAACCTCTACCTCATTACTACTCTACCATTTTACTCCTTTAAAAGAGCCAGGAATAATCATTAAAATAAAACAACTTATATTAAAACTTACCACAACCAAAGTCTTACTACTATATACTCAGTACTAACTACTATTAAAATGAAAGCTTTATCAACAACCCTCCTCCTGCTCAATATCGCCTACCTCCTCAACGCCCAGGTAGTCGGTCTGACGACCAACACCATACATCTCGACTTCAAAGGGGAAGAACTCAATACCAGTCTGCCCGTGATTGAATGGGAGTATCCGGCCATGGAAAACTCCGCCATAACGGAAAATGCGGTCACACTAAGGGCCTATGTCAACAGCCCGGTGGATCTCAAAGCGGTCTATATTCAGATCAGGCAAGATGTTGAAGAACAACCGATGAAGAAGGATCTGAAGTTGAGTGAAAGCAAAAGGTTCCGGTTGGAGCAGTCTGTGCGCCTTTTTGACGGTGAAAATATTGTAGAGTTGGTGGCCGAAACCGCCGAAGGGGCCCGTGTAATGGAAAAACGTACCATCCTGGTGGGCATGACCGACCTGGCTAAAAGGGTAAGTGCAGATCGTAAGGACTACGCACTGCTTTTTGCCACAAACAAATACGAACACTGGAACGATCTGGTCAACCCAATCAATGACGTTCAGGCCATTGCCAAAGAGCTGGAGGAAAAATACGGGTTTGAAGTGCAGATTGTCACCGATGCCACCAAAGAAGATATCACCCTGGAAATTAGAAAATACAGTACCCGTCAGTTCAACCCTCAGGATCAGCTTTTCGTCTTTTTTGCCGGACATGGCCAGTATGACGAGACCCTGGGTATGGGGTATATAGCAGCTACCAACACCCTGTTGAAAGATGACAGTCGTTCTTCGTACCTATCCTTTGCAGATTTACGAACCTATATCGACAACATCAGGTGTGAACACATCTTTGTATCACTCGACGTGTGCTTTGGAGGCACATTCGATCAGGTGCTGGCCTCCAACCGGGCCATGGCCGATGATATCGAAAATATGGAAATGATCGCTCGCAAAATGGCCGTAAAAACACGCAAATACCTGACCAGTGGTTCAAAGCAATATGTGGGTGATGGCATACCTGGCAGTCATTCGCCTTTTGCCAGTCGCTTTATCACAGCCTTGAGATCGTACGGAAGTGCAGACCGCATCCTCACGTTGATGGAGCTCAATACATATATGGACAAACTGCCTTCTACGCCCAGGTTTGGTGGATTTGGATCGGATGAAAATGGGAGCGATTTTCTGTTTATCGCCAGATAATACCGGATCCACCCACCCTTCCAGGGAAGATGGATGAATACAAAAGACTACCGGTGAACACGATGAAACAAAAAGTATCCGCGCTATGAGTTAATGATTTGTGATATTTTTTTTAGATCCCCCACTAATCATGATAGTTTGCTGGCTCAGCCCCTTTGTTGCTTACTAATATTCTGCGCTCGCTGGAGTATGCGGATCATGTGATCACTATTTGGTTTGCACTTTTTATTTTTTGTAGTTTTTAGCTTTTTTCCGATAGGATATTCTATCCCAATGATTTTGCTGAAGTAGGGATAAACAAAATCAGGGCAAACAAACGGATCAAAAAATTCCTTATCGGGATGAGTTATCTTACCTTTCTTATAATTATTTCTTCTTTTGGCTATTTTTTCTTTTATTTCAGTATAAATATATTTTTTCTGTCCGCATATTTATTTTTCGAGACCTCTTCCGGAACAGAAAATAAGGACACTTACCACCCATCATTCCTTTGCCCTAATCCTTTGTTTTGTCGCTTAATATGGTGAACTTTGTATAATATCGGTAAAATGCCAGAGAAGCGGTATTTGAAAATAACCCTCGGATGGGCTTAATCCCTGCTAATTAAACAGGGTTTGGCAGTAAAGGTGGGTAGTAAATCAGTAAACAGGCTCGTTTAACAACCGGGTATTTTGATAAATTAAAAGGGTGTTGATCATGGAAGGCAAAGAAAGAATACATCATTTCCACATTCCCGTAATGGGAACGGGGTATACAATAGATACGCCCCTGAAAGTGGCGCAGTATGGGATCGACTCCGTTATTTCGATCATTGACCACAGGCTGACTGAGAATATGAGAGAGGTACACTCCAAAAATAGTGGATATCCCTTTACATCCATTCCTGAAACCGATGAAGACTGTCGCGCAAAAAGAATTACAGCCTACCTGAATCTGGTAGACGATATCGTAAGTGACAAGTTTGAGGCGCTGAAAAATAGTCCTTTTGATCCAGGGAGTGAAATTACCCGTTATTTCGACATGTTGGCTGAGTCATCTGACCTGAAAAAAGAATACAGGATGATGCTTGAGGCCGAAGGAGATAAAAAACTTGAAATTCAACAACACCTCAGGGAAGCTATTCGGCCCGGAGCCATTGATGTCAATATCATGACGAAGGTAGACCGGGTAAACTATTCAAAAGAGACCAAAGAGGCCCTGCCTGTTGAATATAATGATGCGCATGCGGCTATGCGTGGGTTCGCAAATAGCAAATTGAGTTCTTCTATTGTACTTTCTGCCGGTTTGAATCCCCGTCTTTACAGCTACATGGCCAACTTTAAAGATTTTTACCCGGATGAAAACGGCGCTTTAAAGAAAAAAATAATCGTTAAGGTAAGTGATTACCGCTCAGCCCTGATTCAGGGTAAGTTCCTGGCGAAAAAAGGCATGTGGGTTTCTGAATTCAGAATCGAATCAGGCCTCAACTGTGGCGGTCATGCCTTTGCCACAGACGGCTATCTGTTATGTCCTATTCTGCAGGAATTCAAGGAACACAGAAGTGAGCTGGAAGATACCCTGTTTGAAATGTATTCACGGGCGCTTGATGGCCAGGGAAAAGCGGTTATGAATCAACCCCCGTATATTGCCGTTACCGTA
>JAOUKJ010000450.1 GCA_029882675.1 Cyclobacteriaceae bacterium | reverse complement strand
CACGAATCGTTTTGAAAAGGAGGAAATTGAATCAATACATCCGCGGCTACAAATTGTGCCCGTGGCTGAGGAATCGATTAACGTACCCCTGACTGTAAAGATTGTAAAGCCTTCAGGGACTTACCTCAAACAAACTTCGGCGGGACAGGGTCATGAAGATGCAAGTGAGGTTGTTACTGTAAATCCCTTCAATAACATGCTCTTCTTAAATGAAATTGGAGACACCTTTAACAGTGGTACCTACACTGTAGAGGTATGGCACAATGATCAGATCATTGGCAAGGGGGAATTTAATGTGGAAGGCCAAACAAAAAAATATCAGGACAACATGGTAAAATCCCTTGAGGCCAAGCCAAATTATGCCTACAATACATCACCTGAGGTTAGTCTTGCCGAAGGCTATTCCTTTCATTAAAATGCAGGGGAGAGTGGCATAATTATAAATTCCAGGTAATATTTACCCACACAGACCTCCCCATAGCGTCAACTCCGGATCCGTGCATGCGGTAATGTTCGTTTAGTATATTTCTAATGCCTGTACGTAGTGTGATGCTTTTCCATGGATAACTCAGGCCGGCATGCCATGTTTTCCAACCAGGTGTACCTCCATCTGCAATCCGGCTGTCGGCAATATCACCCGGGGATAATCGATCCTGCCGCGCTGCCATATTCCATTGAGTAAATAACTTTAGCCCCACAGAAGTTTGATATTCGAGTAAAACCCGGCTGTGTAGCGGGGGAATACGGCGCATCGGTTGATCCTGGCTTTGATCCTGACCAAAAGTATAAAAAATAAAACCAGCCAGTTCCAGCTGTTGACTCAGGCTAAACCGGGAAGTAAATTCCACCCCCTGAATATAGGCCAGGTTACTGTTGACGCGCTTGTAAATACGGTAACCTTCTAAAGAATCCAATCCGCGATATGAAGTGGGCTGGTTCGTGATTAAACCGGTGAGTTGGTTGTGAAAAACAAATAAGGATATTTTTTGTTTTGGTCGGACAAGATGGATGCCAATGTCCTTATTGAGCGACTTTTCTGGTTTTAGATCGTGGTTAGGGACTTCATAGCGAAAATCAGCAATGCCCAGACTGGCCACATCATTGATATTTGGGGCACGAAAAGCATTATTGACCGAGGCCGAAAAATTAATCCCACTCGTAAAATTATACCTGAGACCCAGGTTCCCGACAAATGCACCTGAGCTTATGGGTGTTGTGCCGAAATCACTACCTGGTATTTTCATACTTATAATATTGTACCGCAATCCACCTGTGATATTTAATTTTGACCACTTTAAGTGGTGTAAAGAGTAGGCCGACATATTGGAATAGGAGGAGCCGTTTGGATAAAGGCCCCGTAGGCCAATTGCTTGTCTCGTGATTAAATCCACATCGACTTGTTCACTATTTACACGGTCATAATAAAATTCTGCCCCGGAAGAAATGCTCCAGAAAGGAATTGGAATGCTGATCATATTAATATCCATAGCCACGGTATTTACCCTGTCCTCCTGAGTAGTCTGCAAAGGCTCATTGGCCTTTTGGAGGGTACGTGTCTCATTTGCTCCCTGCCACGAAAGGGTAACTGAACTTTCCCGGATCCATGGTTTGTTCCATGTTGAGTTTAATCGTGTATAACCCAGCGACCTGCTTTGGGGAGAGAAGTGATAGCGACTGTATTTGCCGTCAGCCAGTTTATGGTATAGCGGCACATCCTTTTGCTCCAGCCAATAGTAGGCCATGGTGAGGAGTTGCCTGTCGTTGAGTTTAATCAACGTTTTCACATCGGCAGCCCCCAGGGAATAACCCGAAGGCCGTTGTGCCTGACGGTCACCACCGGATACGATGTCCCCAAAAGATGACCAGGTCGTACCGGCCAACATGGCAATATTTTTACCTGATACCTCCACCTGGGTTCTTCCGGTATATTCCATTTGATGAGAATACCATTGCCCCCTCATACCGGGCCTTACACGAATGCTTTCTGTGCTAAAAACGGGCGATGCCGAAAACATATTAATGGCCCCACCTATTGCATCACTGCCATATTGCACACCCCCCTGACCACGAAGAACTTCGGCTTTTTGTAGGGTAAAAGCATCTATAGTATTCAGGTATTGATTTGGTCCGGATCGAAAAATAGCATTGTTGAACCTGATCCCATCAATGAGTAAAAGTGTTTGATAACCGGTAAGCCCCCGAATAAAAGGAGAACCTCCCCCGTGGTTGGTTTTTTGCATCCAGACACCGGCCACATTGCCCAGTGCATCAGGCAGTGACTGCCCCCCAAGGTTGGCCAACTCATCTCCTTTCCAAAGGCTTACAGCCTCCGGCCGATCAGCTATGGTATTGCCATAGCGCTGAGTAGAAACCACAATACCTGCATCTGAAAGTACAGTATCTTTTAGTAGTTGTTTATTATCGATGTGTTGTGCTTTTGTGACAGTTGTCAGGAATAATAGAAGGATCATTACCCAGCCAATCCGGGTATTCATTAACACAGTCAACATCAATGCGCTATTTTTGTCGTTTTTGGTCAAATTCCCTGGCATCTTGTATTAGAAACTCCATTTCATCCAGGGCCGGCAAATCTTCCATCGGTGCCCAGTCAAACTCCTCGTCCAGCGGATCATAGGCGGTGTCGGGATTAAACATGTGTGCATCTACTCCCCGGGCATCAAAGGGTGTAAAATCAGGGTCAGATGTAAAGAGGTCAGCCAGATCAGTAGCTGAAGCGTCGTACTGGTTGAGGTAGGGCGTACCCAGGATGTTCCAGAAAGTCTTAAAAATACTGCCAAAGCTGGCGTGTGTATGACTTACATGGTTAGGATTGGCATAGGGCGAAATGACCATCAGCAGGCTGCGGTGCGCATCTACGTGATCTACCCCGCCCTGGGAGTCGTCTTCTGTGACAATAATAGCCATGTTTTTCCAGTAAGGCGTGTGACTGAGGTATTCTACAAGTCGTCCGAGGGCAAGGTCATTATCCGCCATATAGCTTTCCCGGAAAGGAAAACCCGCATCGGGTCTCTCACCTGCACCATGATCGGCTCCCAGCATCACGACCAGTGCCTGTGGCAATGTATCCTGGCCATTTATCCATTTGTCGTTAAACTCATTAATAAACTGGTCTATGCGGTACTGGTCGGGTATGGCCATGTTGTAGGTGGGATACATGCGTGAAGTGTTATCGTACAGGGCCTGCGACACGGGGTAGTTGACGATGTGCTTATAGCCGGTTTTTTTATAGACTTTAGGATTTCCGGCCAGGTGCGGCGCAAACATAATACCACCTCCGAAATTGTACATGCTGATGTTATTACGCACAAAATGTTCCCAGATGGATCCCGCCTCGTTATAATCTTCCGGATATATGGCGCCTGAGGCACCTTCAAAGGCCAGTGCGCCAGGAGCTTCAGACCAGGGCATCATGTCCCGGTTGCCTCCATATGCTGCAGGAATACTGGTCTCCACCCATTCGTTGGGGTAGGTGCCCGACAGCCAGCGGTGGCCATCGGCCGAATGGTCGGCATTCACATAAAAATTATCAGAAATGGCAAACTGCCTGGCCAGGGCCAGGTGGTTGGGCATGACGTCAACACCGGTGAGAACCTTGCTGCTGTCGCTATTGCTAAATGAGGCTTGCGCACCATACCTGGCCAGGGCGGCTTCACCGTTGCCGTTTTTCACCTGACCGAAAACTTCATCATAGGTGCGGTTTTCTTTGGTGAT
>JAOUKJ010000449.1 GCA_029882675.1 Cyclobacteriaceae bacterium | reverse complement strand
GGCGGTTTACAATCACGGGGATGCCCCCTTCCTCTGCCACGCCTTTTACAATGGACTCTCCAATGCCCTTAGCGCCGCCGGTCACGATGACCACATGTCCTTTTATTTCCAGGTTCATTTTTATTTTGTTAAACGATTTATAATCTTAGCCCATTTGCATCAGCGTCTTTTTTTCGATGATCAAAAAAAGCGACGAATGATGGAGGTGGTCTCAATTCATCTCCATCCTCACCCTTCTTTCTTCTTGGTTCTTGACTCTTGGCTCTTAAGTCAATCCATAAAACTTTTCGGCATTACCCCCCATCACCTTGTCCTGCTCGGTCTCACTCAGGGCCGCAATATAGTCCTTCACAATCCGTACAGCCCCTTCGTATGTAGCTGACAACAAACATACCGGCCAGTCGGAGCCTATCATGATGCGGTCAACGCCAAAAGCCTCAAACACACAATCAAGATACTTCTTATAATCGCCCGGCTTCCAGTTTCCCCAGGCCGCTTCCGTCACCATGCCACTCACCTTGCACATCAGGTTTTCGTGCTGCGCGATCTTTTTCATATCGGCAGCCCAGGGCTCATAAACCTGTCCTTTGATATCGGGCTTGGCTATGTGATCCAGCACAAAAGGCTGATCCGGAAATTTACCTACAAACTGTTCAGCCACTTTCAGGTGCCGGTGGTAGATCAGCACATCATAAGTGAGGTTGTATTTCTGTAACTTCCCAATACCCCGCAGAAAATCATCGCCCAATAAAAAAAGATCATCGGGCTCGTCCTGAACAACATGCCGCATCCCTTTCATTTTCTCAAATCCGGCATAATACGCTAATCGCTCCCCGGCATTGTCGGCACGAAAATCCACCCAGCCGACAACCCCTTTAATAAAGCTGTTTTTCCCGGCAAGATCGAGCAGGAAATCATTTTCCCCTTCGCTTTGATCGGCCTGCACAGCTACGCAGCCATCAAAGCCACTCCGCTGCATTAACGGAACCAGGTCGGTAGGAAGAAAGTCCCTTTTGAGGACTTTCATGTCATCGTTGATCCAGGTGTGCCGTACAGGGCTGTATTTCCAGAAATGTTGGTGGGCGTCAATTCGCATGGCAGAGTTATTATGAGTATGCTTTTGCCACTTGCTTCGACTCACCAAGCCCGTCAATACCGAGCTCAATTACATCACCGGGTTTGATGTAAATGGGCGGATCGAATCCCAGGCCTACCCCGGCGGGTGTTCCGGTGGAAATGATATCACCGGGCAACAGCGTCATAAACTGACTGAGGTAGTGTACCAGGAAAGGCACCTTAAATACCAGGTTGGAAGTGTTTCCATCCTGCATCGTTTTGCCATTTACTTTCAGCCAGCATTTTAGGTTGTTTACATCTCCAACTTCATTGGGTGTCGCGATAAACGGCCCAATAGGGGCGAATGTATCACAGCTTTTTCCCTTTACCCACTGACCACTTCTCTCCAATTGGAAATGACGTTCACTATAATCGTTATGCAACATATACCCCGCCACATGGCCCATTGCATCGGCTTCACTGACATAGCTGGCCTTTTTACCAATCACCACAGCAAGCTCCACTTCCCAGTCGGTCTTGTCACCACCTTTGGGGATGATCAGGTCGTCATTGGGCCCTACGATGGCTGAGGTTGCCTTGAAGAACACCACAGGCTCTTTGGGAAGCTCCAGGCCGCTTTCTTTGGCATGGTCGGCATAGTTGAGGCCGATGCAAATAATTTTAGAGGCCCTCTTTACCGGAGGCCCCAAACGGACGTCATCACTGATTACTTTCATGATGCCCCTGTTTTTTTCCACCCATATATTCAGGCGCTGAGGGCCCTCCGTGTCAAAAAACATTTCGTTATAGTCTTCACCAAAACCACTAACGTCCTTGCGAAGGCCATCGGAATCAATAATGCCCGGACTTTCGGCTCCAGGCTCCCCATATCTGATTAATTTCATCTGTTCTTATTTTAATTTTTAATAATTCTTTATGCGTTGAGTTTAATAAACCCGCCGTCAATCGGAAAGTCCGTACCGGTAATAAACCCGGCCTCATCACTGCAAAGGTACAGGGCCAGGCCAGCAACTTCTTCAGGTTTTCCCATGCGTCCAATGGGCTGGGTCCTGGAAAGCGCTTCAAACATCTCCTCTTCCTTTCCGGGATAGTTTTTGGCCAGGAATCCGTCCACAAAGGGAGTATGGATACGGGCCGGAGAAATACTGTTGCATCGTATGTTATCACCAATAAAATCTTTGGCCACCGAAAAGGTCATGGTGAGTACAGCACCTTTGCTCATGGAGTAGGCAAAGCGGTCTGATATACCCAGCGTAGCGGCCACCGATGCCATATTCAGTACTACCCCACCACCCTGTTTTTGCATAAACGGCAAAACCTCATGCAGGCAGTTATACACTCCCTTAACGTTCACATTATAAATCCGGTCAAAATCCTCCGCTCCGGTATTGACCGCATTACCAACATGGGCCACCCCTGCGTTGTTGACCAGAATATCAATTTTTGTGACTGCATTGGCTATGTTGGCAACCGTTTTTTTTACGTCATTCTGGCTGGAAACATCGCAAGCGTGTATCGTAATGTCCAGGCCCTGATCTTTTGCATCGGCCACAAACTGAGAAGCGCTTTCCTTATTCACTTCCAGTATATGCACGGAGGCCCCTTCTTGTGCAAACCGCTCGGATATGGCCTTGCCTATACCACTGGCCCCCCCGGTGATGACTGCTGTTTTATTTTTGAGTTGCATCTTTATAGTAATTAGTATGTTAGTAATTAGTAATTAGACTTATACGCGTCTGAATACTACTAAATATTTATCAAAGGTCTATCACCCCTGGCTCCTCTCCCCCGACTTTTCAAAATTTGGGGGAGCCCGATGTGTTGATTACTCTTCCACACCCCCGTACACGCCACCTCACTGTTAACTGCTCACTGTCAAAGTGAAACCCCCCTTTTCCATGGGATAAAATCATCCTGCCCGAGGCGGTCTGCTTTGGCTATATATTCCCCACTGGCGGCTTTTATCACCATTTCCAGCAGCTCTTCGCCACACGCTTCAATTGTTTTTTCCCCTGTGATGACCTCGCCGGTATTATAATCAATAATATCTTCCATCTTATTGGCCAGCAGTGTATTGCTTGAGACCTTGATCACCGGTGTTATGGGATTGCCCGTAGGCGTACCCAGCCCGGTAGAAAAAAGGATGATGTTGGCTCCGCTACCAGCCAGACCGGTAGTTGATTCCACATCGTTGCCCGGTGTACATAAGAGGTTCAAGCCCCTTTCTTTGATGTATTCGCCATAGTCCATCACATCTTTCACCGGCGAAGTCCCTCCTTTTTCAGCTGCCCCTGCCGATTTCATTGCATCAGTGATCAGGCCGTCTCTGATATTTCCCGGCGACGGATTCATGTCAAAACCAGACCCTACGGCCTCTGCACGCCTGGCATATGCCTCCATCAGATGCATAAACTTATCTGCCTTTTCTTTGGTCACACACCGATCGATCAGGTTTTGCTCCACCCCGCACAGCTCGGGAAATTCCGACAGGATAGATGCTCCACCCATCGACACCAACAGATCAGAAACATGACCAATGGTCGGGTTGGCACTAATCCCTGAAAAACCATCAGATCCTCCACACTCCACGCCGATAACCAGCTTAGACAGTGGCTGGGGGGTGCGCATCATTTCATTGGCTTTCATCAGTCCCAAA
>JAOUKJ010000448.1 GCA_029882675.1 Cyclobacteriaceae bacterium | reverse complement strand
TGATGTATTACAAAGTAACCTTGAGGTGGAAAATGCCCGAATTACCCTTTCACAGTCACGGATGAGCCGGTTACCTGATTTGGCGGGTAATTTGTTATATGGGCGAAGTTGGGGGCGTTCTATTGACCCTACTTCCAATGATTTTATTACTCAACAAACCAGTTTTACCACATTTAATGTAGGCTCTTCGGTTACCCTTTTCAATGGCTTGCGGACGATGAACACGATAAAGCAGGATGAAGGGATGACACGGGCATCTGAGCTGGATCAGCAATCAATAGAAAATATGATTGTATTGAATGTCGTTACGTTTTACACCAATGTGATTTTCAATAAGGAGTTGTATGATAATGCAAATGCGCAGCTTGGCTCTACCCAACAACAGGTAGAGCGCACCAGGAAACAGGTGGATGCAGGCGCCTTGCCTAATTCCAGTTTGTTGGAGCTTCAGGCCCAGGAGGCAACCAATGAGCTCAATGTGATCAATCAGGAAAATATGCTGAACCTTTCGCTACTTCAGCTAAAACAGCTGCTCCAATTGCCTGCTACTGAAATGTTTGATGTGGAGGTGCCTGAGTTAGCCACCCCGGATGATTATATTTTTGTGGATTCACAGGAGGATGTTTATGAAATCTCGCAGGGCGTGATGCCCGAAGTTCAAAGTGCTAAATTAAAAGTTCAGAGCGCTGAGTATGGTATCCAGGCTTCGAGAGGATGGCTTTACCCCCAGCTGACTTTGAGTGCCGGATTGAGAACCAACTATGCCAGTGTGGCCGATCGGGAACGCTTTGTTTCAGATGGCGGAGATCCTACTGTTATTCAAAATCCGGAAATTGGATATGTAGCAGGAACGGGGGCGACTGTTTATTCGTTATTTCCGCGGCAAATACCATCCGGTTCTATCGTTGATGGTTACCCTTTTCCGGATCAGATCAATGATAATTTAAGTAAATCCGTATCGCTTAATCTTTATGTGCCAATATTTAACCGTTTTTCTGCCCGGGCAAATATTCAGCGATCGGAGATAAATTATGAGCGTAATAAGATTGTGCTGGAGAAAACCCGAAATGAGTTACGGCAAAGTATAGAGCGGGCATACAACGATGTGGTAGCCGGATCAAAATCGTTTGGGGCAGCTCAAAAACAAGTGAATGCCAGGGAGGAAGCCTTTCGTGTAATAGAACAAAAATACAATCTGGGAGCGTCTGATTTTGTCGAATATCAGGTGGCGGAAAACGATTTATTCAGGGCCCGGTCAGACCTGCTTCGCGCAAAATATGATTTTGTATTCAAAAAAATGATCCTGGATTTTTATCAGGGTAAGCCGCTGGATTTTTAATATAACAAAACATGGCAAAGAAAAATAAAGGGACGTCAAACAAGTTATTGTATATCCTCATCGCTGTGGTAGTGGTGATGATCATTGTGGCTCTGGTAGGTAAAAAACAAGGGTGGTTAGGGCAGAAAAAAGGCATTGAAGTAGAGCTGCAAGAAGCAAAAAAAGGCGTAATTATTGAAAAAGTAGCAGCGTCAGGACTGGTTAGGCCTGTTACAGAAGTGAACCTGAGCCCGGATGTAGCAGGCGAGATCATTGAACTAAATGTGGAGGAAGGCGACTCTGTCCATGCCGGACAGTTGCTGGTGAAAATACGACCCGATAATTTTATTTCCGCATTAGAACGAAGTCAGGCTATGCTCAACCAGCAAAAGGCAAATTACCATTCATCCCTGGCTACATTGGAAAAGGCCAAAGCATCGTTGACCAGGGCAGAAGCCGATTATGCCCGGCAAAAGAAATTGTTTGAAGAAAAGGTAATTAGCGTAGCTGACTGGCAAATGGCTGAGCAGAATTATAAAATAGCTGAAAACGACTTTAAATCGGCCAGTCAAAATGTAGAGGCTGCGAGATATATCATTAAAAGCAGTGAAGCATCTGTAGAGGAAGCACAGGAAAATGTGAGGCTTACAAATGTATTGGCACCGATGAACGGAACGGTATCCAAATTGAGTGTCGAGAAAGGTGAACGTGTGGTAGGTACCCAACAGATGCAGGGCACTGAAATGCTGCGTATTGCAGATCTGAATAAAATGGAGATCAGGGTGGATGTGAATGAAAATGATATTATCAGGGTATCACTTCTGGACACGGCTATCATTGATGTGGATTCTTATTCACACCTCGACAAGGAGTTTAAAGGAATCGTAACACAAATTGCCAATACGGCCAATGATAAATCATCCCCGGATGCCGTGACTGAGTTTGAAGTACGTATACTGATATTAAATGAATCGTATCAGGATCTGATTACACCTGAAACAAGGTACCCTTTCCGTCCCGGAATGACAGCCAGTGTTGAAATACTCACCGAACGTAAATCAGATATTCTCGTAGCACCCCTGGGTGCGGTGACCACTCGAAATCCGAATGCCGCGAAAAAGAATGATAGTGAAGGTGAGGAAGAAACGGACGAAGAGGAAGAAGCAGTTGCCAACGGGGCTGAGGAAGACCAGGTAGAGGTGATTTTTGTCGAAGAAGATGGGTTGGCTGTTATGAGAAAAGTGAAAACGGGGATCAGTGATTATGATAATATTGAAATAATTGAAGGACTTAGTGAGGGCGATAAAATTATTTCAGGCCCTTTTCTCGCGGTGTCAAAACGCCTCAACGATGGGGATAAGGTGGAGCTAAAAGGAAAAAAGGATGAAAAGCCCGAAGAGGAAGACGGTGAAGATTAAAGCTTTTTGTTACTTTTGATCCCATGAAGATTGCCTACGACGCCAAACGTTTATTTAATAACGATACCGGATTGGGAAATTACAGCCGAACGCTGGCAGGTAATATTGCACATGTTTATCCTGAAAATTCGTACTATTTATATACACCGGCAATAAAGCGAAAGGCAGGCCTGGATATGTTCTTCAAGCCGCCGTTTCATGTGCGTCGCCCTTCAGAATTTTCCATAAAAAGTTATTGGAGGTCACGCGGAGTAGTCAATGATATCATAAATGATAAAATTGATATATACCATGGTCTGAGTCATGAAATACCCTTTGGATTAGATAAAACAAAGGTAAAGACTGTGGTCACCATCCATGATTTAATTTACAAACTTTATCCCAATCAATATACCCGGGTGGATAGGTATATTTATGACCGGAAAATTAAATATGGTATTGAACATGCCGATCTGATTATTGCGGCAAGTGAAAGTACAAAAGCTGATTTGATCAGGGAATATAACGCTGATCCAAATAAAACAGAAGTATTATATCAGGGCATTGACCCTATCTTTTATAAGACCTATTCCAAGGATGAGATTGATGAAATAGGTAATACAAACCATCTTCCGGCTCAATATATACTCTATGTAGGGTCCGTCATTGAGCGGAAGAAATTACTAACCCTGCTCAGGGCTTTTGAACGTATAAAAGGCCTCACAAAACACCATTTGTTGGTCGTTGGTCATGGGAGGGCATACAAAGAAAAAGCAGTAGCATTTGTGAACAGGCATGGTTTGGAAGACCGGGTGAAGTTTTGTTCTGATGTGAATTTCAATGACTTGCCTGTCATATATAAAAAGGCCGATGCCTTTGTTTACCCCAGTGAATACGAAGGATTTGGGATTCCCATTCTTGAAGCCATTTCACAGGGAACCCCAGTCATTACGGGTAATAAGTCTTCGCTTCCTGAAGTCGGGGGGAAAGCTGCGCTCTATTGTGATCCTGAAGACGATAAAC
>JAOUKJ010000447.1 GCA_029882675.1 Cyclobacteriaceae bacterium | reverse complement strand
CCACAAAAAAAAACCTTGAATAAACTCCTCTACCTGCTACTGGCACTGTCCGTGCTCTCCTCCTGCGTCCCAAACCGCCGCCTCGTCTATCTCCAACACACCTCCGAGCCCAAAACAGACGAAGTGAAAAATGCCGACAACGTGGTAAGAAATTACAACACCCACTATAAAGAATATGAACTGCAACCAGGTGATATCATCTCCCTTCGTGTAGCCAGTATCACCCCCGAAGAGTTCAATTTCGTTAAACAATATGAAGGCCAGCTGGGGACAATCCGATCCCTGAACCAGTACAATCAGGGCAACCAGGGCAGTAGGGGACAGGGGGCTATGCAGGGAGGTATGGGATCAAGTACGACAGGGGGCCAGCAGGGAAGTACAGGGTTATACAATGGATTTGTCCTGGACAGTGCCGGCATGCTCGAACTGCCCTACGTGGGTGTGGTAGAATTGGGCGGACGCACCATCGCCGAGGCAGAAAAATCACTCAGGGACTCCCTGACGGGTTTTATGGAAACTCCCGTAGTCCGCCTCCAGTTACTCAACTTTCACTTTACCATTATGGGGGAAGTCAAAGAAGAAGGGCGCTATACCGCCTATAACCCCAATATCCACATTTTCGATGCCCTCACCATGGCGGGCAATTTGTCCGAATTTGCAGATCGCTCCAATATAAAAGTAGTGCGGTTTAAAGACCGCGTGGCACAGGTGCTGTACCTGAATACCCTGGAGGAAGATATGCTGGGCGAAGAGAATTTTTACCTGCACCCCAACGACCTCATCATCGTGCCACCACTCAAAGCTAAGGAAACCAAGCAATATACCTGGCCCGTTTATTCGGGTGTGCTGGGACTTATTACTTCTACCGTATCCATCGTGTTACTGGCCATCAGCCTGAGTAAATGAATCCGTTAGAATTTGAAAATATAGACCAAAAGGCAAATAAGCCGGTCGATTATAAGAAATATTTTCTTAAACTACTCCGTAGGTGGTACTTCATCCTGCCCGTTTTTTTCCTTTTCCTGGGAGGGGGCTACATGGTAAACCGGTACGCGACACCCGTGTATGGGGTCAATGCCACGATTATCACCAAGAAATTTTCCACGTCCAACAACCAGGATGTCCTTGGGTTTTCCCCCGCGAGCTATATTCTCAGTGGTATGACCGAAGTATATGAAGAAATCCCCCTGCTTAAATCATACAGCCGGATACGCACCACCATCGACAGGCTCAACTTTGACGTGAGTTACTACTCCAAAGGACTGGTAAAAACGACAGAAACGATGCGGGGGTTCGGTTTTGAGGTGAAAATAGACACCTTGTCCGGCAAGGATGTGCCATATGGTGTGCCCCTGGTTGTGAAGCAGGAATCTGAAAATTCATTCAGGATTCTTTGTAAAACAACAAAATGGGAAGCGCAGTGCGATGATAGGATTTTTCAATTTGACGAACCCATTCAGTTGGGCGACATCACTTTCCGCGTCAAAAAAAACTATGACAATATAGTAGACGACTACGCTGAGCATTATTTCGTATTCAATAGCCGGGAAGCACTGGTAAATGAATACCGGCGCAAACTCAACATCAGTTGGGTACAGCAGGGATCGGCCATGCTGGCCCTCCGGATCAACAGTGACTTGCCCGATAAGGAATTGGCCTTCCTCTCTACCTATTGCAGGGTGATCGAAGAGATAGGCCTGGAAGACAAAAACCAGTACCTCACCAATACCATCCGGTTTATCGAAGACCAGATGGCCATGCTCACCGACTCCATCGTACACTATCAGGAGATCATCGATGACCTGAAACTGCAAAATACCGACCTCAACTTCGAGGCCGATATGATCTACAGCAAACTTAGTGCCCTGGATGAGGACAAAAGTGAAATTTTGCTCAGTGAGCGCTATTTTAGCTACCTGGAAAACTACATCAAAGAAAACAGGGGGAGCGAAGTATTTGCCCCCAACCTCATTGGCCTCGATGCGCCCCTCCTCTCCGGGCTTGTACACCAGTACATCACAGGGAAGATGGAAGAACAATATACCAGAAACAATGACAACAGTAAAAATCCACTGATGAATAAGGTGACCGGCAAGCGAACCAAACTGGAAAAAAATATTTTTGAGGCCATCAACAGCTACCGACAGAAAAACCGGGAAGATTTAAGAGAATTAAACAGAAAGCGTGGATTTTTAATGTCCTCGGTAAAAGACATGCAGAAGGACTTCCGTGAAGTAGACAGGCAAAATAGATTGTACGAGATCAACAAAAACCTGTTTGATATGTTCCTCACGCGCAAGGCAGAAGCTACCATTACCAGGGCGAGCTCTACCTCCGACTATGAAATAGTAAGTGGCCCCGCGTTTTCTCCGGCACCGATCCATCCCGACAAACAACTGAACCTGGGGATAGCAGCCGTACTGGGGCTGGTATTACCTGTCGGATTGTTTTTGCTAAAGGACATCACCAACAAGTATGTAAATGACAAGGACGACCTCGAGCGCTATACCGACATTCCCCTGCTGGGCAACGTGGCCCACAGTACTTCCGATGATAAGATCATCATGCGTACGCACTCCCGCAGCGTGTCCTCCGAGGCCTTCCGGGCACTGCGGGCCAATGTCCGCTTTCTCGTGGGGAATGGCACAAAAGAATCGAAGGTGTTTCTGGTTACCTCTTCCGTAAGCGGCGAAGGGAAGACCTTCTGCTCCATCAACATGGCATATACCTTTGCCTTGTCCGGCAAAAAAACCCTAATCATTGGGGCCGACCTGCGCAAACCGGCCATGACCCGCTACCTCGATGCAAAACAATCGGCCAAAGGCCTGAGTGAGTACCTGGCAGACATGGTGAAATTAGAAGACATCATCAGCAAGGGCGAGGATGGAAACGACAACCTGTACTTTATCAGCTCCGGAGCCATCCCGCCAAACCCCTCCGAACTTCTCGGAAGTGAAAAAGTGAAAGACATGCTCAACACCCTGCGGGAAAAGTTTGACTACATCATCATAGACACCCCGCCAGTCGGACTGATCTCAGATGCCCTGTCACTCATTCACCACGTGGACTATTCCTTCCTCATCGTCCGCCAGGGTGTCACCGAAAAAGCCGCGCTCAAAATGATCAATGAGCTGTACCTCGACGAGAAACTCACCAAAGTGAGCGTCATCTTCAACGACTTGAAAATCACCAAAGGCAAAAGCTACTACGGCGGCTATATGTATGGTATGGGGTATGGAGGATATGGGTATGGATACTATGCGGAAGATAAATAGTCTTTAGTCTTTAGTCTTTAGAAGAGCATAGTTTTCAAACAAACACCTAGACAAATGGACAACTTGCCAAATGGCCAACTAGCCAACAGACCACCTCCCCCTTTCCCCACCTGTTTCACCCGCTTGCTTCAACTAGCCAACTAGCCAGTAGGCGCAAAGCCTCACCCCACCCAAAGACAATGCAAAATAATGAAAGACATTATGCCCCTCTCCACACGTGGAAGAGGGGAGCCAAAGACAGTAGTTTTGAACAGTCTGTATTTTAATAGCATTTGAATTTTTAGTTATACCACCCAACTCGCTCGATTTCCCCACCCATCCCCCCCTCGCTTCACCTATACACCTAGCCAAATAGACACAATGTACACCTACTACTTCGAAAAACTAGTGTCTAGTCAAGTATGGTTTTTGGGGTAAGTTGAACTTATTTTTTTCCTGATCAACTTATTAAATATGATAGTAGCC
>JAOUKJ010000446.1 GCA_029882675.1 Cyclobacteriaceae bacterium | reverse complement strand
AATGCCAGTGCTTTATTTGTTGATTTGGGAGGAGTTTTTGTCCACCCGCAACAAGATGTGAGGATAGGCCTTCTGATTAAGGATGTGGGTTTCGTGTTTAACCGGTTTAGTTCGGATAATAGCCAGGATATACCGTTGGATATAAGGGCTGAAGTGGCCTTTAAACCTGAACATATGCCCTTTCGTTTTATTCTAACGGCCATAAACCTCATGCCCGGACAAACGGTTGATTTGTCAGTAACAGGCCAGTCTTTTACTGCAGGTCATTTACTGAAATACTTGAATTTTGGAGGAGAAATTTTAATTCATCACAACTTTCAGGGGTTATTGGGGTATAACTTTATAAGGAGGTATGAAATGACCCCGGTCTATCCCGTGAGAGGTGCCGGGCTGTCTTTCGGTTTCAGATTAAAACAGAAGGGGATGTACTTCGAATATGGAAATGCAAAATTTAATGCAGGGACTATGCGCCATCATTTTTCATGGGGACTCGCACTGGATAGAATTTTTAAGCAATTAGAAAAAAGCAAAGATTAAGAAAATGGATAAAGAAAAATACCTTACTCCACAGCAAATTGTAAAAGAGCTTGACAAATATATTATTGGGCAGAATGACGCCAAACGAAATGTCGCTATTGCTTTGCGCAACCGCTGGAGAAGGATGAATACGCCGGAAGAGATACAGAAAGAGATTATTCCTAATAATATCCTCATGATTGGAGCTACTGGTGTGGGAAAAACTGAAATTGCCCGTCGGCTTGCTAAACTTGCTGATGCGCCATTTACAAAAGTTGAGGCCTCAAAATTTACAGAGGTGGGATATGTAGGCCGTGATGTGGAGAGTATGGTCAGGGATCTGGTGGAGCAATCTGTAAATCTCGTGAAAGCGAAAAAGAAAGGGGAGGTGGAAGAAAAAGCCACGGAAATTGTTGACGAAATGATTTTGGATATCCTTATCCCTCCATTGAAAAGTGCAGGTGTTCAGCAATCGATTCAAACACCCGCATTACAGGTGCCATCCAGTGATGCAGAGTTAAATGAGAAAACGAGGGAAAAATTCCGCGAGAAAATAAAAAACGGAGAGCTTGATGACCGGCGTATTGAGATTAATGTACGTACCGCGCCAGGAGCAGGCATAGGTATGGTTGGCGGTGGCGCCATGGACGAAGTGTCGATGATGAACCTGCAGGAAATGCTCAACAATATGATGCCTAAAAAGCAAAAGAAAAGAAAGGTGACTGTTGCCGAAGCGCGAAAGATATTAATGGAAGAGGAATCAGCAAAACTGATTGACATGGATGAAGTGAAGGATGAAGCGATTGGGAAAGCCGCTGAAACGGGTATCATCTTTATCGATGAAATCGATAAGGTGGCCTCTTCATCTCAACGGAGTGGATCGGCTGATGTGAGTAGGGAGGGTGTACAGCGCGACCTGCTACCTATCGTAGAGGGGAGTACGGTAAATACCAAATACGGCGTGATTAATACTGACCATATTCTTTTCATTGCTGCGGGGGCTTTTCATATTTCCAAGCCATCTGATTTAATTCCTGAACTTCAGGGAAGATTCCCGATCAGGGTTGAATTGGATAACCTGACTAAAGATGATTTTTTCAAAATTTTAAAAGAGCCCAAAAATGCCCTTTCCAAGCAATATCAGGCCCTCTTTGAAGCAGAGAATGTCACCATAGAATTTAATGATGACTCCCTTGATGAAATTGCTGAAACAGCTTTTCAGGTGAATTCTGAAATTGAAAATATAGGCGCCAGAAGATTGCATACGGTAATGAGTAAACTGCTCAATGATTTTCTTTTTGATGTGCCGGAAATTATTGGGGAAAATGCCCACATTGTGATTACAAGAGATTTGGTTAAAGATAAACTGGCGAACTTAATGAAGAACAAGGACCTCAGTGAATTCATTCTGTAAGGGTTGAAAAAAGCACTGCGGCCTGTCTTAAGGCGTTTTTATTAGCTGATAGATTGTCGATGGGTGTTATTAATTTTTATTTTACCGCTTGAAGAAAAAATTTAATGAAAACGGAATTAGAGAACTATAGGCAACAAGTTGTATTCAGGTTTAATATATACAACAGTATTTTTCAAACACTGGGACTTGATGGCATTTATCATACCGGGATTTTGTTGCCATTGTTTGGGCAGCATTGTAGCGCCGGTTTGGAAGAAGGTAAAAATCCAAGTGAAATTATAGACAGTTTTTTTGAAGGCCGGGAGGAAATAGCCTCCGAGGAGGATAAAATCGGAATGCTTTTTCGGTTTATTCAGTTTATCGAAAGGCAAGTAGTATTGGTTGATGCACTTGAAGATGCCGCCTTCCCTGAAATTAATGATATGGGAGGAAGTGGCAGCTTTAAATCCTTTTATGAAACTGTTGAGAATAGAGGACAACTTGAAGCGCTCAAAAAGAGACTACAGGAGTTGAGGGTGCGCATTGTGCTAACGGCCCATCCAACACAGTTCTATCCCGGTTCAGTGTTGGGCATTATCAAAGACTTATCTGAGTTTATCAAACAAAACAACCTGGAACAGATTGAAAACTATATCTCTCAATTGGGTTATACACCTTTTTTTAAAAAAGAAAAACCTACGCCCTATCATGAGGCAACAAACCTGATCTGGTATCTGGAAAATATACTTTATCACAGTATCCCGGATATCTATGAAGCTATAGCGCATCATCTCGATGAAGATATCGAATCGATGAGCGAGTACTCACCCATGTTTCAGTTGGGATTTTGGCCTGGGGGCGACCGCGATGGTAATCCTTTTGTCAACACAGACACGACCCTCAAGGTGGCCGATCGGTTGCGCAGTAGTGTGATGAAGTGCTACTACCGTGATGTGCGAATACTCAAACGAAAACTGACGTTCAGGGAAGTAGAGGATATCTGGGAAGAGGTGGAATTTAAGCTTTATGAAGCGGCTTTTATAAATCATGAAGCGCCTTCTGTTTCCATTGAATGGTTTGTGGGGAAGCTTACACAGGTAGAGCAACTTCTGAAAGAACAGTACAATAATCTTTATGTTCAGGAAGTGGGCCTCCTGAAACTTAAATTCAGAATTTTTGGATTTCATTTCTCGACCATAGATATCAGGCAGGATAGTGAAATTATTGAAGGAACCTTCCAATCATTACAAAAGGAATATCCGGAAATACTGAAAAATGAGATGTCCCTGACAGAAATGCTTAGTATAGCCGGCAATGCCAATAGTAAATTACTGAAGGATAATGTGCAAAAGGATACATTAGATTCTCTGGGTGCAATAAAAACCATTCAGGAACGCAATGGGGACTATGGGGCTTATCGGTATATTATTAGTAATTGCCATTCGGAAATGGATATTGCGCGTGTTTATTCCCTGGCGCGTTTGTCCGGATGGGAAGGCGATCTGGATCTGGATATTATCCCCTTGTTTGAAACCATTAGTGATCTGGAAATTTGTGGTACGGTGATGCGGCAACTATACTACAATCCCATATACCGGGAACACATCAGGCACAGAAGTGACAAACAAGTGGTGATGCTTGGCTTCTCTGACGGCACAAAAGACGGCGGGTACCTGACGGCCAACTGGAGTATTTACAAGGCTAAGGAAATGCTCACACGTGTTTCCAGGGAGTTTGGGATTAATGCGGTGTTTTTTGATGGTCGTGGCGGGCCGCCGGCAAGAGGAGGAGGAAATACACATAAGTTTTATGCCTCCCTGGGTGGAAACATTGA
>JAOUKJ010000043.1 GCA_029882675.1 Cyclobacteriaceae bacterium | reverse complement strand
AGGATCATATGGCCCGACGGAAAAACACAAGCGCTGGCAAACGTGGCTGTAAACCAGCTCATGGTGCTGGAACATTCACAGGCCATGGATAAGCCTATTCCCGGGAGCCGGTTGAACCAGACGCTTTTTGTAGAACGGGCTGATTCCCTGGGTATTGACCTGTTTCGGAAAGAAAATAGTTTTGTTGATTTTAATGTTCAGCCAACCCTGCCACATATGCACTCCCTGGGCGGGCCCGGTATTGCTGTTGGAGATATCGATCAGGACGGCCTGGAAGACTTTTTTGTCGGGGGAGCTACCGGCCATACGGGTCGGTTTTTCTTTCAGGATAAAGACGGGCGGTTTAAAGAAAAGCCTTTGGTATATGATTCCATGAGTGAAGACATGGGAATATTGTTTTTTGATGCGGATAATGACGGTGATCAGGACCTCTATGTGGTGAGTGGGGGAAGTTCATACAATCCCCGGTCAAAAAACTATCAGGACAGGTTGTACCTCAATGATGGTCGGGGTGGTTTCTCCAAAGCCGAAAATACCTTGCCAAGTATGCGCAGCAGCGGCTCATCGGTTGTTGCTGCAGACTTTGACCACGATGGGGATTTAGACCTTTTTGTAGGAGGCCGGGTTTCCCCCAGGGAATATCCCGTCACTCCACGCAGCTATTTACTGCGCAATGATAGCCAGCCCACACAGGTGAAGTTTACCGATGTGACAAATGAGCTGGCTCCCGGACTGTCTGAAATTGGCATGATTACCTCGGCATTATGGACTGATTATGATAACGACGGATGGGCCGACCTGCTTATTGCCGGTGAGTTTATGCCCCTGGTTTTTTACCATAACAATGCCGGAAAGCTGGAGGATCATACCCAAAGCACAGGTTTAATAAACACCAACGGGTGGTGGAACAGTCTGGTAGCCTGTGATTTTGATCAGGACGGTGATATGGATTATGTGGCAGGCAACCTCGGATTGAACAGCTTTTATAAAGCGTCGGCTACCGAACCGGTAGAAATTTACGCCAGTGATTTTGATAATGACGGGAGAATGGATCCCATGATTACCCACTATAACCAGGGGAAAAAATACCTGGTGCATACCCGTGATGAGGTGATCAACCAAATCAATGCAATGCGCGGTCGGTTCAAAACTTATGAAGAATACGCTAGTGCTGATTTTGCCGCTTCTTTTCTGGAAGAAGAGCTCACCCCTGCTAGGGTATTAAAGAGCGAACGTTTTGAAAGCAGTTATATCGAAAATTTAGGCGATGGAAACTTTGCGATCCGGGCCTTACCCATAGAAGCCCAGGTCTCCCCGGTCTTTGGGATGTCGGCAGCTGATTACAATGGCGATGGACTGATGGATCTGGTGTTGGTAGGCAATTCTTATGCAACAGAGCCCAATATGGGCTGGTACGATGCCTCGGTAGGCCTGTTGCTTCAGGGCAACGGGGCCGGTGATTTTTCAGCGGTAAATGTCAACCAAAGTGGTTTTTTTGCAGACAAGGATGCCAAAGGAATGGCTACCCTTGTCAATAGCATGTCCGGACGTCTGCAATTGGTAGGGAATAATGTTGGCCCGATGAATGTGCTGGCCAGTCAGGTGAAGTTGGATAAATATATACAAATCCCCGATCAGGCTGCCTATGGCCGCGTACAATTAAAAAATGGCCAGTCTTACCGCATCGAATTTTATTACGGGAATACCTACCTTTCACATTCGTCCAGGAAATTCTTCATCCACCCGGAAATTGATAATATTGAGGTTTTTGACGCGAAGGGTTCGCCCTTGTCAGTGGATAGATGATGGCAGACAGCAAAAAGAAGCAGGAAGGGCATCCGTTCTTTCCTGCTTTTCTTTACTAAACCCGATACCTGTAGGGATATTCTTTAATTTTACTTCTCTTTTCCTATCTTGCCATCACTTTCTAATAATGACTTTGAATACACATGACAGCAGATACCCAAAACAAATTCGATGCTCAAAGACTAATTAATTTTGCTTTTGGTCTTCTGCATAAGGTGGGCCTGGAAAAGGAAATGGCCCAAATAACTGCCAAAACACTGGTGGAGTCAGATCTGATGGGCTATACAACCCATGGGCTTAACCTGCTGCCCGACTACCTGAAGGAAATAGAAAAAGGGGATATGCTTAATACCGGCGTGCCGGAAGTGATAAACGATGCCGGTACAGCCGTTACCTGGGACGGCCGGTACCTTCCGGGTCCGTGGCTGGTACACCGGGCCATGGATCTGGCCTTTGAACGTATTAAAGACCATCCGGTAGTTACGGTCACCATAGGTCGTTCACATCACATTGGTTGCCTGGCCACTTATCCGGAGTATGCCACAAAAAAAGGCCTGATGTTACTGCTGGCCTGTTCAGATCCGCGCAACGGTACGGTGGCCCCCTTTGGTGGCATCGATCCCGTATATAGTCCAAATCCCCTGGCCGTGGGTATCCCTACCAAAAAGGATCCGGTGATTTTTGACTCCAGCATGTCATCTACGGCCAATGGGGTGATCTTTCAAAAGCACAAATCAGGGGAGAAACTGGGTGGCCCCTGGCTCATCAACCGCGATGGTACCGTCAGTGACGACCCGGCCGATTTCATGAAGGAGCCCCCGGCAAACCTGTTACCCGTGGGGGGTACTGATTTGGGTTTTAAGGGTTTTGCCATGGGTATACTCATCGAGGCACTCACCTCCGGCCTTGCAGGACATGGCCGGAAAGACCGCGATGACCGCTGGGGCTCTTCGGTGTTTTTGCAGGTGATCAACCCGGAGGCTTTTGGGGGGACTGCCCGCTTTATGGATGAGACCTCTTACTTTTCCGAACAATGCCTGAGCAGTACGCCGCTGGATGCGGAAAAACCCGTACGTATGCCCGGTCAGCGGGCACTGCAACTGCGGGATGAGCAGTTGAAAAACGGCTTGCGTCTCCACCCCACCATCGTACCGGCACTTGAGGTAGTGGCGGAGAAGTATGGAGTGAGGTTGCCTTTTCCTGACTCCGCTCAATAGTCAATTGACTTCTCTGAAGGTAATCTGACAGAGTGCCCATATAAATTGTATTTACTAAACCAGTATATGATTGGTAATAAAACACAGTCCACTTTGGTTTTAATAAATAATTAATAAATTTGTCAACAACAAGAAAAGACATGATTTGTAATACAACCCGGGGCAAACGATATAAAAATGGTAAGTACCCTTAACTGCTCATTATTATGCTAAAAAACTTAAAATCATTATTTATAGTTGAAGAGGAGGAGAACGATGCGGTCAAAGCAAAAGAAACAAACGCAGAGACCCCTACACCTTCCGCAAAAAAATCGACTACAGGCAGAACGGGTAGTCAGATAAATGCAAATATCATGGAAAAGCTCCTCCAGGTTATTGAAAAAAATAACATGGAGGGTTTTGACTATGTCGAATTTAAAAAGTCATTAAAAGCATTGAGTAAAATGCCAATGGACGAAAAAACGATGTTTCGTTCGGCCTTTGCGACCGCTGCCACTGTTGGCGCTACAGTAAATAACTTGATAAAATCTGTCGAGTTTTACAAAAGTGTACTACACAAAGAAAATGACACCTTTGTGAAAACCCTTAATGACCAGGTAGAACAAAAGATTTCAGGGCGGGAGAAGCAAGTAAATGCTTTGAAGAAAACAATAATGGACAAATCTCAACAGATAAAGAGATTGACAGAAGAGATTGATTTACATCAAAAGGAAATCAGTAGTACGATGACTACCATAGGTGTAGATAAGGGAAAAATTGAGAGTACCAGAAATGATTTTGAAAGTACTTATAACAATCTACTCTCACAAATAGATGAAGACCTCCGAAAAATTAATGAATACTTGAGTTAAATGGAACAGCAATTTAATCCGAAATCGTTTTGGGAAAAGCCAGAAGGCAAAACGGGAATACTTACCCTTGGCCTGTTAGGGGCAGGTGGCTTATATTTATTGTATAAAATACTGCCATACCTGATCTCTATAGCCGAAAATACATTGTATCTGGGGATTTTACTGGCTGCAATAGCAGGGTTGGTATATATTGCCCTCGATCCCAAGTTTAGAAATCTTATTTTCTATATGTATAAATCGATAATGAGATGGGTTACAGGTCTTTTTATTCAGATAGATCCAATCGGTATTTTGAAGTCTTATGTTGATGATCTTAAAGACAACCTCAGGAAAATGAACAAGCAAATCAGTCTGTTGAGGGGACAGATGCGTAAGTTGAAAGACATTATGAGGGATAATGAAAAATCGATTCATGATAATCTGAAACTGGCTAGTCAGGCGAAAGAAAAAGACAAGAAGGCAATAATGATCCTGAAGTCAAGGAAAGCCGGCAGACTTAAAGAATCAAATTTGCGATTGGATGAATTGTACACAAAAATGGAAATATTGTACCGCGTACTGGCCAAAATGTATGAAAATTCGGCCATTATGGTGGAAGATATTCAGGATCAGGTAGCCGTGAAAGAACAGGAGCGAAGTGCGATACGGGCAAGCCATTCGGCAATGAAGTCGGCGATGAATATTATCTCCGGCAATAACGATAAGCGGGAAATGTTTGACAGGGCCTTAGAGGCGATTGCTGACGATGTTAGTATGAAAATAGGTGAAATGGAAAGATTCATGGAAATGTCGAGTAGTTTTATGGAGTCTATTGACTTGCAAAATGGAGTATTTGAAGAGGAAGGATTAGAATTACTCGAAAAATGGGAAAAAGAAGGGGTCTCTTTGATTCTGGGAAGTGAAAAAGACATTCTATTGAAGAGGGCAAATACCGCATCGGAAAACCTTGATCTGGATGCCCCACTTGAAACGATAAAGAAAAGTTCAGATAACCAATACTCAGATTTATTTAATTTCTAAAAAACATTAATCATTATCATGGCTAAAACACGATTAACCCCACTGTCTAAAATTGTATTAGTTGCACTTATAGTTGGAGTTGTTGGCTTTTTATTGTATCAACTTAGATCTCCTGAAGTGAAAGATAAAATACAGGAACTTAATATTTCTTCCCAGGACACTCCGAAGGGTTATAAGGATGTTATAAATGTTGGCGTAGTAACGTGGGGCGGTTATGCCGGCGGGCAATATTTCAACAGGGGCTTTTCCGCTAATAGTGAATCCATGTTTAATAAGGAATATGGGTTTAATGTGAATTTTAAAGTAATAGACGATTTTGATGCCTCCAGAGATGCATTTAAAAATGGCGAAATTGACCTGATGTGGGCCACTATTGACGCCTTCCCAACTGAAGTGGAAGGATTGTCGCAATATGAACCAATGGTAGTGTTTCAGGCCGACTGGAGTAGGGGGGGTGATGCCATTGTGGCTCGACGTGGTATAAATACCGTAGCCGATCTAAAAGGTAAGAAAATTGCTGTCGCCCCCATGACCCCATCACACTCTTTCCTGATTTGGTTGCTGGAGGCCGGTGATTTGTCAACAAAAGATGTGGAGATCATGGAAGTACCCAGTGCCATAGATGCAGCTGATGCCTTTAAAAGTAATTCCGTAGATGCTGCTGTGGTTTGGAGCCCTGATGATCAGGACTGTGTGACGAAAGTGGCAGGATCTAAAGTACTGGAAAGCACAAAAAATGCCAGTCACATCATTGCCGATGTTTTTATTTCCAAGAAGGAGTTCATAGAAACGCATAAAGAACAAATGCGGGATTTATATGAAGGTTGGATGAAAGGAGCTGCCGAACTCAATGGCTCTGAGGCGGCAAAACAGGAGGCAGCAAAAATATTGGCACAGGGCTTGGGAATGCCAGAAGATTTTTGCTACGATGCGATTAATAATGTAAGGCTTACCACTCATGGAGATAACAGGAATTTCTTTGGGCTGAATTCCGGCTATGCGGGTGTTACAGGAGAAGATCTTTATAATAAGATGAAGGAAAAATATGCTGAATTGGGATATAACACGGCAGGAGCCAAGAGCTGGAGACTTTTGGCAAGTAAGGATATCATATCTTCAGTCACCCTGGAGGGTACAGCTAATGAAGCGGAACAGGTTAAAGAATTTACGGTAGCGGATGAATCAATTATTGAAAAAGATGCTTTGTCCACCAAGCAAATTAGTATATCATTCAGGACAGGTGAATTTCAATTAGACGAAAATGCTAAACAACTTATAGACCTGCAATTTATACCTATAGCCAGGGCCTTTTCCAACGCACGTATCAGAATAGAGGGTAACACCGATAATGTAGGCTCCAGAACAAGTAATATTGCACTTTCTGAAAAAAGGGCCAAAGCCGTGGCAGATTATCTCATTGGTGTCCATCAAATGCCTTCCAACAGGCTGATTATATTGGGGAATGGACCTGATAAACCGGTTGTGGGATGTGAGTCGAATGCCACCAATGATTGTAAGGCCAAAAACAGAAGAACAGACTTTGAACTGGTCACTGAATAGCCAATATGGTATATTTCTTTTATAGAACTTAATTTTCAGTGATGGGCAAATTATTTGAATTACGCGGTGATCTTTCATCGAAACAAACTGTAATCCTTTCAATAATAGGCGCAGTTTTTTTAGTGGTGTGCTGGTTGATTTTTGCTGAATTGCTCTCTTCAAAGGTTATTACACAGGTAGACTTTGACGGAAAAATCCCTGACAATATAGACAAAACCTATTATGAAAATGACTCATTACTGATCGCCAGGATGGATCAGTTGGGTGCTATGGATATAAATCAACTAGCGGGGTATGGCCTGAAAAAGACGAAAGTATACCCACTTTTACCCTCTCCAATTACAGTGGTGATGTCATTTCCGGAGTTAAACAGAAAAGATGATCTGATTGGTAATACATTTTATTCGATAAAACTAAATGTAATGGGATACCTGATTGCCATCCTTATTTCAGTCCCCATTGGTTTTGTGCTTGGACTCACTCCGCTTTTTAGGGGACTTTTTAGTAAAACAATCGATGCTTTCAGGTTTATTCCCCTCACGGCAGTAACGGGTATCTTTATTATGTGGCTGGGCTTGGGGGCAGAAATGAAGGTTTCTTTTCTTGCTTTCGGCATTTTGGTGTACCTGATCCCGGTAGTCGTGCAACGAATATTTGAGGTCCAAAATGTTTATCTCAGAACAGTGTTTACACTGGGAGCTACCTCATGGCAAACGGTGAAAACAGTTTATTTTCCTTTTGTGTTCTCAAAATTAATTGATGATATCAGGGTGTTGACAGCCATATCATGGACCTATATTACCATTGCAGAAATGCTAAACAAAGGAGGAGGAATAGGAGAACTGATCTGGATGGCTAAAAGACAAAGTCGTATTGACAAGGCCTTTGCCATTTTGATTGTTATTGTGGTCATCGGACTTCTACAGGATAGATTATTTGTGTTTTTGGATAAAATTCTGTTTCCCTACAAACACTTGAACAAAGGTAAAAACATTGAGTATGGTTAACTTTTCTGATGATCCGTCATTGCCAAATGTCATCGAATTAAGAGGCGTATCGCAAAGTTACGATGGCGGTAAAAACTATATCATAAAGGACCTTGACTTATTGATAGAGGATAAACCTTTACAGGGTCAATTTGTTGTCATCCTGGGGATGTCCGGTTGTGGTAAATCTACCGTTTTGCGTTATATAGCCGGATTGCAGGAACCGACCGAAGGACGTATTCTCCTGGACAATAAGCCGGTGAGTGACGATAACAGGGTGAGTATGGTTTTTCAGCAATATTCCTCTTTACCCTGGATGACGGTACTTGAAAATGTGGCTCTCGCTCTAAAATATAAAGGCATTCCGAAAAAAGAGCGTGAGGAAAAAGCCATGGAAATGATCCAATTGGTGGGGCTTGAAGGTCATGAAAAAAAATATGCCCAGTATCCTAACCTGTCTGGGGGGCAGCTGCAAAGAATTGCCATAGCAAGGAGCCTGATAGCCAATCCTAAAATATTGTTGATGGATGAACCCTTTGGTGCTCTGGATGTCAGGACAAGACTACTGATGCAAGACCTGCTTATCAATGTATGGGAGAAATTTCACCCCACAATCGTATTTGTAACCCATGATATTGACGAAGCAGTTTACCTGGGAGATGATATATATATCATGAGCTATGCCCCATCCCGTATTGTAGAGCATATTGCAGTTGACCTGCCCTTTCACCGAACAAGAGAAACAAAAAGAGCAGCTAAATTTACTGAAATTGTACATGAAGTTGAAGATGCCATGATGCGAATTGCTCATCAGGACTAATGAAAAATTATATAAGTATTATAGATGGTTTTTTTTCCAATAAGGCCTCCGGTACCTTGTTTGTTGATGGAAGAAAATTGTCTCCGTTGGCCTTTATGGGTATATCCGATACCTTTCCTGATTTAGCGGTCAAAAATGAAGATGTGCTGGTCTGCCACAAATTAGACATCAGTCCTAATAAATACGACCTGGTATTGACATCTCAAAATATTTATATAAACTTTAGTAATGAAAAAACAAAATGGCCCCTGAAGGAATTTATAGCATTGGGTGATGAGGAGCAATTGAAAATATTGTCTTTTCTGAATGAAACGGATAACCTTGAGCTCCTAAACCTTATCCGGGTATTGAATGAACCATCAAAAAACATCGATAAAAAAGATTTCAACTATTTGGTTGGCAGGCTTAAATCAATGGTGAATGAAGAATCAGCGAGACAAAATGATTTTGAAATTGATATTGAATACCTGAAAATTCTCGATAGGGAAGGGATACGTATTGAAGACCTTTGTCGTAAACTAAATAATGACAATGCTTTTATGGGCGCTGTGAATATGGTGCTTAAAAATGAAGATGCTATTGAGTATAACGCAGAGCATATCCTTTTGCAGGACATTATTAATGTTTTTAATAAAATAACTTCCGTACACACATCGGTGGTAGAAATACCCCTTAAATCCAAGTTTTTTCTGGCTTATCTGTTTGAACGAATCCAGGGCAGAAACATGAGTTCCTCATTATCCGTTGAGCGGATTAATAAAATGGTCAACTCAGAAAAGTTTGATGAAAATATTGAGAAAATAGCGAAGGCATCCTTTTTCAGTGCAGGAGATAATTATAAAAATGAATACCTCGTACCCTCCATACTGAAACGAATAGATGGAGACCTGTTTGAATCGATCAATTCCTCCATTTATCGCATAGCTTCGTTGTTTGCTAAAGCTGATGGCACCATCAGTGAAAAGGAAGAAGAACTGTTAAAATCAATTATCGACAAGCTGAATAACCCAAAACAAAAGATCGTTGGCGTTGTGCAAACTGAGATTGAGCAGGATGATTCACTTGAAAAGGTGCTTGAGGAACTGAATAGCCTGATAGGCCTGGAAAATGTGAAACAAAGTGTTCAAGATCTGATCAACTTTCTTAAAATTCAGAAAATAAGAGCGGAAAAGGGATTTAAAAGTAGTGAAAATGTCTTTCATTCCGTATTTATGGGACCTCCTGGAACGGGTAAAACAACTGTTGCCAGACTTCTGGGGAGAGTATACAAACATATCGGATTCCTTGAAAAGGGCCACCTCGTTGAAACTGATCGCGCAGGCCTTGTTGCAGGGTATGTAGGACAAACCGCGATTAAAGTCGATGAGGTTGTGAAGTCCGCCATTGGGGGTGTTTTATTCATTGATGAAGCCTATTCGCTGGCTAATACTGGCAGTCAAAAGGATTTTGGTAGTGAGGCCATTGAAACCCTCTTGAAAAGAATGGAAGACCATAGAAACGACCTGGTGGTTATTGTGGCAGGTTATCCTGATGAAATGGAGGAGTTTATCAAATCAAATCCCGGTTTACAATCCAGATTTAACCGGTATTATAACTTTGATCATTTTAAGGCGGAAGAAATGATCCGGATCATTCAGTTGTTTGCCAAAAATAGTGACTTTAATTTGTCTGTTGATGCTAATGATAAATTATTGGAGATATTTGACAGACTCTACGAAAAACGACACAAAGCTTTTGGCAATGCACGCGTGGTCAGGAACCTGTTCGAGAAAATCATTGAACGACAAGCCAACAGGATAGTAGCTGTGGCTCCCCTCACTGATGAAATACTTCTTACCCTGACTCATGAAGATGTGCCTCCAATACTGGAAACTGTCAAAGAAATTATTCTGTTTGGAAATGAGCAGGAAAGTGAGAATTCAAATCAGTGAAGCCTTTGGTTGGGTTGAAGTATGTCAGGACAGTGCCTGCTTTATTATACTATAATTAACAAAGTACAATACCAGCTTCAACACCAGCAACAGGGCCAGTACCAACCCCGGGATAAAGAGGCTTAGGGTGGTGTCTGCTTGGCCAAAAAGTAAGCTTAGCAGATGATAAATAATCAGCAGGTGATTGAGGGTAAGGAAAAGAAAACCGTATGAATAGCCATCTTTCAGCGCGGGCTTCACCTGGTTTTTTGCTGAACGCATGGAAAAGTACATGAGCCATAAAATACCTGTATGAACCATAGATATGTGAAAATCACGCACCAAATAGGTGACGTATCCGGTAAATAAAATGGCCGCTGCCAATTCCATCATTGGATTGAAAATCTTGTGCAGGTTTTTATAATCCAGATCAACCACAATTTCGCTTTTGGATTGCATGGCCAGTTCCCGGTATTTTTTATTGGTTTTCCGTAAGTCAAGAATTGGGAAGGGGGATACGAACACAATAAAAAAGACAATAAATAAAAATGATTGCCTGCCTGTGGTCAGGTCAAGCTCACCATAAATCCACCACACCAATCCCGCGGATAATAACATGAAGAACGGTACGGCAATGGTTATTCCCAATAGCCTGCGCCCAGTGTCCTTTTTTATAAAACGTATATAATTAGCTGCATACCCCTTCTTCTCCAACAAGGAGGTATTGGTTAAATAGATATACGAAATACCTATCGTCAGGCAAATCAGGGCCATCGTTATGAAGAAGTAATACCATATTCCAAACTGTTCCATGATTTATATTTTAAGTTCAATCAAATATTTCTTTGAGGTTTTGGTTAAAGATCCTGATGATCTCGTCCTGCCCCATACCCTGTGCGATGAGCTCACGCAATGGACCTTTGAATATCTTCATTGTCGCCTTGTCCTGTACAGGAGCTTTCGGACTAATATAGCTGCCCTTTCGCCCATTGCTGATGATCACCCCTGCCCGCTCTAATTCCATATATGCCCTGGCCACGGTGTTTGAAGCAACGTCCAGTTGAGCCGACAGACTGCGTATGGAGGGGAGCGCATCATTGGGCTGCAATTCGCCGGATTGTACCATCGCCTTTATGCCATCGCATAACTGGGTGTATATAGGTACGGGTGAGTTTAGTGTGATCTTAAGCATTTATTTTTCTTTGTGCTAAGATACATATTAATATGTATTAATACAATGATTTTATCAATAATTTTTTCAACGCGCCTGTAGCCTCCTTACCTGACTTTGAGCCATCCTTCTTTATCTCCTTACTTCTTTACCTCCTTACCTCTTTACCTCCTTACTTCTTTACCTCTTTACTTCTTTACCTCTTTACTTCTTTACCTCTTTACCTCCTCACATCCCACACCCCACATCCAATACCTCATCTCAGCTGTTCCCCGGCTTCCTTCATGTAACATTGTTTCAATATCAGAAAATGTTATTATATTTATGAGTTCAAACCAGATGCTATGTTCACGGAATACGAAGTTGAAACGTTTATGCAGGTTCCTGAGGTAAAGGAATTGGTGAAGGATTTAAAGCGCCAATTCCTAAAGGAGGAGGCACAATTTTTTGAAATTAGTGACCATGATTTTCTTTCACTAATACTGATGACACCACCAATAGGAGTGGCAAATGCCAATGGGAACATAAGTCTTTTTGAGGAGCTGGCTTTGAATAAACTGGCCCGTAAAATGTCGAAAGGAGGATATTTTCTAAAAGCCGATCCCGTAGCACATGGTATGAAATACCTCATCAAAAGTTTTGATAAATGGGAGGAGACATTTCTCAATGCGATTAAACTTTGTATGAATAAAACGATTGATTTTGATGATTTAAAGAGTACACTTGGTGATAAGGAGCCTTCTTTTGATCATTTGCCCAGCGAATTAAAGGTTGTACCCTATATCTTTGTCAGATATTTGTCTTCATTTTTTTTACCAGGGGGTGAGGATGTTGTTGAGCAGCACAATGTTTCCAGGGTGGAGTATGATAAAATTTTGGCCATTGGCCAAACCCTGGGAATCGATCATCTGCCTTTTTTTAAGATATTCTGCACAACATTTAAGGTAAAATAAACGCTGAAATTTGGCAAGGTAAATGCTTGCAATGATAATATGTCTGGAAAGGGATCTTTTTTTATTATACTATTTCTTTTAAGTTTTTGCCTGTTAAATCTAACACTACAGGCACAAATTAGAACGCCATCAGGTTGGTACCATAAGCCGCGAATGGTAAGTCCTGTCCGGACAATAATTAGTAAAATTCACCTGGAGTTGACTCCCGGTTATGGCCACACCATTTTTCTGCACAAACCTGAAGGGCTTTCCGTTGTCTCTTCTGCTGAACATGGCGTAGGGCTGTTTAGTGGAGCCGTGACACCTGATACCATACCTGCACTTTCCCAATGGTTTCACCGGGTGGAGGCCGGTGGCTTCCCCGCTTCTTCCACCGATTTTTATATTGGGGCTGACAGCACAAACCTCAGAATGAGCGGCCCCTCAAATTCGATACCACTGAATATCGGGCTGTATTTTGTGATAGACCGGTTTAAGATTGGTGGGGGTTTTGTTTTTGAACCTTTATTAATAGGTGATTTTCACGCTACAAAATACCGACGTGAAATAGGAAATTGGCGTCCGGATATCCGCCTGGCTTTTGTCAAAAAATATTACGGGATGATTGGGGCAAACATCATCAGGTATAATCGCTGGCTGGTGTCTGCTGATGCACGCATTGGCCTGTGGAATCCGGGCAGGAAATTTGATATGGCACTGATACAGAAAAGTCTGTTCTATAATGTGGGTGGGGGAGTAGATTATGAACTGAGTGAATATTTCCACCTTTATGCCCGTCCATCGCTGGAATTTAAGAGCTATACCCTTTCTATACCTGAAACCCAGACCGGGATCAAGCATTTAGCACCGGCGGCATATATGCAGGTTGGTGTCGTGTTAAGATTGCCGGATATGCCAAAATGCTTTATTAAAGATTGTAAAACACAGATAGATCACCAGCATGGGGACAAGGTTTATGGGAGCAGGGTGCATCCTTTCTGGAAGAAACAAAATCCAAATTATGGTGAAAATTACCCTACGTTGATAAAATATAAGCGAAAAAACAGGAAAAAGCTCAATCCCTACTGATTATTAACAGAGAAAATTTCAAAAGGTTTTGCATAATCATATTTACTGTATTTTATAATGAATAATATTGTGGATTTTGATTAAATTGCGACTCAATTTATAAGAGACCTAAACCGATTACATACATTGTAAATAAGTAATGGCTGACGAAGAAAAGGAGAATCCGGGAGGAAATATCATTCCCATAAATATTGAAGACGAAATGCGTGGAGCCTACATCGATTATTCGATGTCGGTAATCATTTCAAGGGCCTTGCCCGATGTGCGCGACGGACTAAAGCCCGTTCATAGGAGAGTTCTGTTTGGAATGATGGAACTGGGAGTAATGCACAACCGATCCTATAAAAAATCTGCCCGTATTGTGGGAGAGGTACTGGGTAAGTATCACCCGCATGGTGATTCATCGGTATATGATACTATGGTACGAATGGCTCAGCCATGGTCATTGCGCTATCCGCTGGTTGACGGGCAGGGTAACTTTGGTTCTGTGGACGGGGATTCCCCGGCAGCCATGCGTTATACTGAAGCACGGCTCAGACGCATTGCTGAAGAATTGCTTGCCGATATCAATAAAAATACCGTTGATTATCAGCCCAATTTTGATGATTCACTGAAAGAACCCAGTGTGTTGCCTGCTAAGATACCTAACTTGTTGCTTAATGGTAGTTCAGGTATCGCTGTAGGTATGGCAACCAATATGGCCCCCCATAATTTAAATGAAGTGGTGGATGGTATCATTGCGTATATTGATAATAAAGACATCAGTATTGCTGAATTAATGGAGCATATTCTGGCACCTGATTTTCCCACAGGAGGTATAATTTATGGCTACCAGGGCGTAAAACAGGCATTTGAAACAGGCCGGGGCAGGGTGGTTATCCGGGCAAAAACAGATATTGAAGTATCTAAAACCGGAAAAGAAAGGATCATTGTCACTGAAATACCCTACCTGGTCAATAAGGCGTCCATGATCAAAAAGACCGCCGACCTGGTTAATGAGAAGAAGATGGAGGGCATTTCAGCCATTCGTGATGAATCCGACCGTCAGGGCATGCGTATTGTTTATGAGTTAAAAAAAGACGCTATACCCAATGTGGTGTTAAATAACCTGTTTAAATATACTCAGTTACAATCTTCTTTTGGAGTGAATAATGTGACTTTGGTGAAAGGCAGGCCCAAAACACTTAACCTTCAGGAACTTGTAAAATATTTTGTTGAGCACCGCCATGAGGTCATTGTACGTCGTACAACCTTTGAACTCAATGAAGCAGAAAAAAGAGCGCATATTCTCGAAGGTTATCTGATTGCCCTTGATAACCTGGATGAAGTCATTGCCCTTATTCGCAAATCCGTTGATCCGGATACGGCAAAAGCCGGGCTCATGGAGCAG
>JAOUKJ010000445.1 GCA_029882675.1 Cyclobacteriaceae bacterium | reverse complement strand
TGAAAAGATTAAACACCACTCCCGTTGCACTGGTGATTATGGACATGAACTTTTCCATGCAGACCACCGGGCAGGAAGGCCTGGCCCTGCTCGGGGAGGTGAAAGACCGATGGCCTGAGATACCCGTTGTGCTGCTTACGGCCTGGGGGTCTATCGGGCTGGCCGTGGAAGGGATGAAAAAAGGAGCCTTCGATTTTATCACCAAACCCTGGGATAACCGCCAGTTGCTGGCCGCAGTAAAGACAGCGCTCCAGCTGCAAAACAAAAAAGACCGTTCGCTGTCAGGACGCGTAGAGTTGGACAAGCTGTATGATTTTACGGAGACCACAGGCACGGCCCCTGCAATGGTAGAGCTCCTGAGTACCCTGGGCCGCGTGGCGGTTACAGATGCCCCGGTCCTCATCCAGGGGGAAAGCGGCACGGGAAAAGAATTACTGGCTGAAGCGGTACATCAAAACAGCCCCCGCAAAGACGGACCTTTCATTAAAGTAAATATGGGTGCCATTGCGTCCTCACTTTTTGAAAGTGAGATGTTCGGCCACAAAAAAGGCGCTTTTACCGATGCCGTGCGCGACCGCACCGGGCGGTTCCGCGCTGCCGACAAGGGCACCATCTTCCTCGATGAGGTTGGTGAGCTCGACCTGGCTTCACAGGTGAAACTGCTGCGGGTATTGCAGGAAAAACGTTTCGAACCCGTGGGCGACAGCCAGACCATCACGGTGGATTTTCGCGTGGTGTGCGCCACCAATAAAGACCTGAAGCTTATGGTGGAAGAGGGCACCTTCAGGGAAGACCTCTACTACCGCATCAACCTGATTACCGTAGAGGCACCACCCCTACGCGAACGAAGGGAGGATATACCCCTGTTGGTAGAGCAGTTTCTGAAAAATTCGGAGAAAGAATACAGCAAAGGCCCCTTTACCCTACAGCCGGCGGCAATGGATTTTCTGAAAAAGCAACCCTACCCGGGCAATGTCCGCGAACTGAAAAACCTGGTGGAGCGAGTGGCACTCCTTTCCGGGGAAAATGAACTCAGGTTAAGCGACTTCCAACAACACACCACCCTGATGAAAAACAAGGCCACCAACCAACTGCCGGAGGTGGGAAGCATTACCCTGGAAGAAATTGAAAAGACGATGATCATCAAGGCGCTGGAGGCTCATCCCGGCAACTATTCCCGCGCTGCCGGCGTACTGGGACTCAACCGGGGCCAGCTCTACAACCGCATGCAGAAATTCGGACTGGGCCCTTATTCCGGGAAATAGTCATGAAAAAAACAAAGGCAAATGCATTTAAGAATCTTTCTCACAGAATTGACCTAATTCGTGGTACGAACTTCAACACACATACCTTCCCGCAGTCGTTCCACGATGAGTCATATAGCTTTTTATTATTAAAAACCCTTCTCCTGTGAAGACCACGCGTAAACTGATCATTTACCTGCTTGTGGTCCACCTGGCCATTTTGCTTCTGGTGTGGCTGGCAGATTTTCCGGCCTGGGTCATCATATGTTCGGAAATATTGGTGATAATTTCTGCGGTTTTGGGTATACGTTGGGCAGACAGGATGGACAAGCAACAACAAATCATCACCTCCTCCATCGAAAACCTGAAAAGTCAGGACCTCACCCTGCAACTGAAAGAGACAGGAAACGAGGAATTTGACACTTTGGTAGGGCTTTACAACAGCATGATTGAAAACCTGCGCAGTGAGCGCGTGGCCACCAACGAACTCAACTATTTCCTGGCCAGCATCATCCGCGCTTCCCCATCAGGGATTGTGTTGTTCGACTACGACAACCTTATCAAATCGGTAAATCCCGCCGCCGAAAATTTGCTCGGTACCGAAGAGAAAGCGCTGTTGGGAAAAGGGCGGGATGAGCTACCTGGAGAAATAGCAGACGTCCTGTATTACGACCGACCCGAATGGAACGTAGTAAAACGCGATGTCAACAACATTATCCGCGTGTATGGCGGGCGGTTTATCAACCGGGGCTTCGAAACGCGTTTCGTGCTTTTTGAAGATTTTTCAAAGGAGATTTATGCCGCGGAAAAAGCCTCTTATGATACAATAGTTCGGATGATGGGTCATGAAGTAAACAATACTACCGGAGCCGTCAATTCGGTATTGGACACTTACATTGACCGGCACGATGACACTTTTTCGCGGACTTTTAAAATCATTAGAGAACGAAACGACAACCTGGGTTCTTTTATGAAGAAACTCAGTGATATTGTAAGGCTGCCGGATCCCGATCTGATGGAATTTGACCTGGCACCCGTCATCAGGCAGGTGATGGTTTTGGTGCGGGCCCGGTTTAATGACCGAAGCATCACTTGGGCACTTAATCCTCCTGAAGGTAGCTTTACCGTCCGGGCAGATCAGGCCCAGATGGAGCAGGCGTTGATCAACATATTGACCAATGCCGCAGAGGCCATCAGCCATGAAGGCTGCGTTGAAGTGGAGTATGAGGAAATTAACCGAACACTGTTTGTCCGCAACGATGGAGAACCGCTGAGCGAGGAACAACAACAAAAGGCCTTTACTTCTTTTTTCACGACCAAGGAAAAAGGCAAGGGCATAGGCCTCATGCTGACACGGGAGATCCTGGATCGTCACGTGTGCCGGTTTTATTTAAAGAAAATTGAAGACGGGCGCACGGAATTTGGGGTGAGGTTTCAACCATTGCCGAATATTTGAACACCTACTATGTGTTATTTGTGAAATGAAAAAGATTACACTTTCCATTCCGGAAGATGTCCTGCGGCGAAGCAGAGAATATGCTAAAAAGCAGGGGATTACACTCAATCAAATGGTGCGAAACTTTTTGAGACAAACCATTGCTGATCAAAATGAAAACATGGAAGACAGGTTGGATAAAATTATGGATGAAATGGGGGTAGATACCAAAAATTTGGATTACAATAGAGAAGACCTTTATGAAAGGTAAAATATCATAGCAAATCATACTGCCTACTGCGTTCCGCAACTGCGTTCCGCAAATGCGTTCCGCAACTGCGGAACAAGCTGCTTACTGCCAACTTAATAAACCCCCGGCACATACCTTTTCGTACTCCGGAAATATTCCAAATAATCTTCCCCATACTGCTCCTCCAGATATTCTTCTTCGCAGCGTACCTGTGTTTCAATCAACATATAAAACGCCAGGGCCCAATAGGCATACAGAAAAGTGGGATTGATCAGCCACACACCAATAATCAGTAAAAATATACCACTGTACGTGGGATTTCGGATATACCTGAAAATACCACGGGTCACCAAGCCGGGCTTAACCAAATAGTCAATCCCCACCCGCCATGACTTGCCCATAATGACCTGGGCCATCCGGCTGAGGGTAAGCCCTGCCCCGCCCAGAATAAGACCTATGAATTTGAAGGTCACGGAATCCATTGGGGCATAATAGTTGGTCAGGCTAAAAGTGTCTTTGTAAAACAGATGGATGAAAATGATGACAACCACAGCCAGGGTCATACGTCTTTCCATTTTCCCAAAATACAATTGTAGTGGCCGGGTGGATTTTTCGAGTACCCGGGCTTCCACACCTTCTTTCCGCTTTAATTCATTGCTTTTTACTTTCCATAAAACCAGGTAAGCCAGAAACAAGCCCCCGGTCAATATTCCATTGAGTACAGCCATACGTATTCCATTTAAAATTTAAAAAAAGACGATAGATAAAAAAAGAAGCGGCGTCTCCCCGTCTTCCGATTTCGGGAGCGTGAAAGACTGAAGGTCAC
>JAOUKJ010000444.1 GCA_029882675.1 Cyclobacteriaceae bacterium | reverse complement strand
TTTTCGTGCACTGAAACTTTGGTTTGTCATAAGGGGATATGGAATGAATGGCATCCGGGACACCTTGCGAAAACATATTGCGCTTATGGATCTTTTTAGCCAGGAACTGGTAAAAAATAAAGGATTTGAACTCATGAGTGGCCCTTTCCTTAATTTTTGCTGCTTTCGGTACAAACCGGACACCCTTCAAAATGCTGATGACCTCAACAAACTGAACAAGGAACTACTGGAAGCCATCAATGCCCGTGGAGAAATCTTCCTTACCCATACCCGGATACATGACCAGTATGTGTTGCGGATGGTCATAGGCCAGACGTATGTTGAGGAGAAGCATATCCATAAGGCATTGCGGGTGATCAGCGAAAGTGTACTGTATTTTGCACTTACACTCCTTTCCCCTATCTTCACCCTTTGAAAAACAATTTGAACAAACTAACGCTAAAAAATTATCAATATGAAAACAATTACAGCATTGGCAGCAGCGATAACACTCAGCCTGCTACTCAACAATCCAATCCATGCGGCATCAGACGCCGATCCTTTTCTGGGACGGTGGGCCCTTCATTTGCCCGGTGGAGCCGGTTGGCTGGAGGTGAAACAGGAAAGTGATCACCTTGATGCCAGCATCCTTTGGTACGGTGGTAGTGTAGTTCCCGTTAGCAGCGTTTATGTCCACCAGGGCAAACTGTACATCAATCGTGTACGTTCGGCCGAGTTTGGTGACCGCACACTCCAGATCGTGGCTCAATTGGAAATAGAAGTAAACGGCGACCAACTGATCGGAAAATTGATAAATCCTAAAAAAGACGGATCTGGTGCAGGTACCACACTTTTTCATGGTAATAAAATCGCTGATTTACCCGCCAAACCTAACCTTGCCAACATTAGTTATGCGAAACCTGTAAAACTTTTTAATGGCAAAGACCTTACCGGGTGGGAAGTAATGGGCACCAATCAAAATGGCTGGAAAGTAGAAAAAGGCATTTTGATCAACGACCCGGCCAACCATGACATTCGCTATGCCAACATTAAAACCACTGAAAAGTATGAAGACTTCAACCTGACTTTACAGGTCAATATTCCCGAAGGAAGCAACAGTGGCGTTTACCTGCGTGGCATTTATGAAGTACAAGTCGTAGATAGCTATGGGAAAGAGGTGGATAGCCATAATATGGGCGCTCTTTATAGCCGGGTAACACCTGCCTCGGCAAATGAAAAGAAGGCAGGAGAATGGCAGGAAATGGATATTACCCTTTATAAGCGCCACCTCACGGTAAAGCTCAATGGTAAAACCATCATTGATAACCATCCCGTTTATGGAGTAACGGGCGGCGCCATGACCGCTGATGAATTCTCTCCCGGCCCCATCTATTTGCAGGGCGACCACGGAAAAGTGCTTTATAAAGACATGGTGTTGAAACCCATCATTGATTAAGCAACAAAATATATGAATAAAAAAAGCCTTCCCATTTATCTGGAAGGCTTTTTTATTCAAGTTGTTTTCTTCAACCTGAAGTCCGTTCTCCTCTGAAAGCACTTTTTAGTATTTCAGGAACTACGCTTATTTTGATTTCCCTGTCTATTTCGCGCCGGTGCAGGCGGCTTTCAGGATCAGTTTTTCAATGTCAGCATTTCGTCTTTGCTTAAGTCGATTTTAGTGTATACAATCCTGTAGCCATTATTTGCCGCTTCCATCCATGAAACCAACATTTTTCCCTGGTCATTGATAATCACCGGATACAAGGCATTGCTTCCTTTTCTGGAGATGACCCGGCTAGCCCCTTCTCCATTTTCATCAAACACATGAAAAACCACTTCACTCAGATTGCCTCTGATTTTCTCATAAACCAATACAAAACTGCCATCAATTGCCGCCATCTGCGGATGTTTTGCCTCCTCATCCACAAGTTGGCGCTGAGCAAAGACATCTTCTCCGTTACCTTTTTGAGTAAAGTAAACACCTTTTCCTCCCCCCAGGGTAAACCATGTCGCCACCGTTTTTCCCCGGGCATAGGCCAATGACGGGCCGGTATGCGGACAACCGTTAATCGCCCAATTGTCTTTGCTCATCCATAAAGGGGAAGTAAAGGTCTCTCCGAAATCATGTGATGTCACATATGCCATATCTCGTATACTGTCGTTGAAAATATGGCGCCAGGCAATATGAACAACGCCCAATGAATCACTAAAAATATCAGTCCGGCAACACTGACAGGTTCCTGTACTCACCACTTTATCCCCCTGGTAATTACCCTCTTCATCAAACCTCCCAAAATACAGGCTGGAACCTGTAGCATCGGGGTCTTCCTTCCGGTTATCGAGCCATACCAATCCGGTTGTCCCGTCAGCCAGGTTTTCAATATCGTAAAAACTCTGACTGGTAGACTTTGGATCGGTAACGAGCGGTGTTTTGACCGACCAGCTCTTACCGCCATCTTTTGACTGCGTATAGTAAGTCGTCCCCAAAAACCTATTCTCCTTTGTCGGCGTACTTAAGCGAAAGATGGCCGTGATAACCCCTTTCGGATTAATCAATACCTTGCCCATGCTTTCCCCATGAACCTGTAGTCCAACCGTTTCAGTGATCTTTACCGGAGTGCTAAATTCATTTCCATTGTATATGGCATACGTGAGCACATAATTAACTGTATCCACTTTTTCAGACCAGCAAAATACCGATCGGCCCTGTGCGTCCTTTGAGAAATAGCTGTGCCTGGCGTCAACTCCAACCCCCGAAACCTCCTGCACTAAATTGCCTTCCAAAACGGGGATCATTTCTGCCCCCTCTTTGCCACTTTGTGGTCGACAAGATGTCAACGCCAGGACGCCAGCTAAAACCGAACCATAAACAATAAATATTGTTATCTTAATCCTTAAATTATACATTTCTAATCTTTTGCAAACCTGTATACTACCCCAAGGTCAAATGTCCGGGGATTACCCATATTATAACTCTTTCCCCATCTCGATTTTGAGGCCCTGCCGGAGTACAAGGTATCTGTCAGGTTTAGCACATGAAACCAGCACTCAAAGCCACCTAGCTGTTGACTTAATCGCAGGTTATACAAATCATACCCCTCATATTTCTCCGTATTTGCATCGTCAAGATAATACCCCTGAACATGTTGCCACTCCAAGCCTATTCGAAATCCGGCAAGTCTTTTTGACTTATATGTCGCTTCAGCATTAATAATTAATGGTGGTGCACCGGACATGATATTGCCACTGTAGTCGGCCCCACTTTCTACATAATTGATGAATGTATGCTTTGCATTTGTCCCGGAAAAACGAAAGGAAGCCACATCCAGCGGCTTTAGTACCAGGCCGTACTCAATGCCCCTGTGCATGGTTTCACCGGCATTTCTATTCTCCACAGTTCCATCGTCAAGTTTTACAGAGATTATTTCGTTAACTCCATGAAGGCTATATACCGCCATATCCAGAACGGCCATGTTTTTCCACAGGTTTACCCATATCCCGGATTCCAGGTTTGCGAAATTTGCAGGTTCCAGGGTAGGTACTTTTACGCCACGATACAATTCAGACACCTGCGGAGGCCCAAACCCCTTGCTCCAGTTTGCATAAAAACCTGATGATTTTCCAAGATCGTAGGTCAGGCCAATTTTGGGGGTTATTGCCGTAAAAGTATTACGCGAATCGGGCGCCCCGGAGAATGCCAGTTCACTCAGGTAATTGGTGTAGTTGTAAACAAAGGCATCGCTGCGTAAGGCACCGCTAATCCGCAGGTTTTTTATGGGCGAAAACTCACCCTGCACAT
>JAOUKJ010000443.1 GCA_029882675.1 Cyclobacteriaceae bacterium | reverse complement strand
ATACAGGGCAATGGTGATGGCATCCAGAAGCGTTGTCTTACCGGCGCCGGTAGATCCGGTAATGGCAAAAAGCCCGATGTCCCTGAACTTATCACTTTCAAAATCTACCTGTATTGGAGTTTCTGATTTTAAGGAATTTATATTTTGTAACTCTATTTTAAGTATTTTCATCGGCTAGCCCTCTTTTACCTGTTGTAAGACTTCGTTAAAGGCGTCCATGATATCGGCGCGTTTGGTCAGCTCAAAGTTCTGTTCCCGGCACTTCATCTTAAAAACTTCAATGGGTGACAGGTCTTTGATGTGTTGTGTCTTTTCAATAAGTTCTTCCAGGCCTGCTATTTTTCTTTCCCGGTTTAAAGTGACTTTTAACACTTCCAAATTGAGTTCTTCGGCAACCTTATTGATCTCGAGATAGCCGATTGATGTGTTTTTCTGTGGGTCTAATACGACCTCCACCCATGGAGTGAGTACATGGGATTCAGCGTGGATTGATTTCAGCCCGGCAATGCAGGCTTCGAGTGTCCCACTCACACGACGTATTTCCCTGAAAACAGGCAGGGTGACTCCCCGGATATCTTTTATTTTTCCTTCTTCCGTTTCGAGGATTACCACCTGTTTATCGTTCCCCACTTCACTAAAACTCAAGGTGTAGGGCGAACCACTGTATCGTATATGGTTCAGATTGCCCACTTTTTGATAGCGATGCAGGTGGCCAAGGGCTATATAATCAAAAACAGGCGGGAAGTCTTCCGCACCAATATCACCCAGGTTGCCCACATAAATTGTTTGTTCGCTGTCGGAGGTAGACCCTCCAAGGGCAAATAAATGCCCCATGGCGATAACTGGTGTGTTATGGTATTTTTTGCAATGCCCGCTCAGTTCAGTATAATGATTGACTAAAGCCCTTTTATATCGGTCGCCAATTTGCTCAAAAGACTCCCCGGCCACGGCCCGCCTGATATCCTGATCCCGGAGATAAGGGACGGCGGCAACAATGATTTCCTCGTCGTTTACCTTCAGTTCAAAGATTTCATCTTCCAGCTTGTCTGTTGCTTTTCCCACTACATAAATAGCAAGTGCTTCCAGCAGGGCTTTGGGTGCATTGAGGGTGCCTGGCGCATCGTGGTTGCCTCCGGTAATGACAATATGTTTACAGGTAGTGTTTTTAAGACTTATCAAAAAGTTGTAATACAGCTTTTGACTTTGCGTAGAGGGAACGCCCGTGTCAAAAACATCACCTGCTACCAGCAATACATCAATTTGATGGTTACGGATATATGCTTCCAGCCAGTTTAGAAACAGGGACTGTTCCTCATGTTGAGATTGCTCGTAGAGCCGGTGTCCCAAATGCCAGTCGGAGGTGTGCAGGATTTTCATTATTGATTTTAAGTTTTTTCCAGTTTATACCTTCATTCTTCCCGTGCATAGCCAGGAGAACGGTCTGCGGTCAAGTCACGGCAAATATCAGAATAAATATACTAAACTCCCGGTGTTTTCGCCTTACTGTCGTTTTGATGTGAATTATATAAAATAGACGATACTTAACTGGTCACCTATCATCTGGCGAGATACAAATATTCAATTTCCGGCAACATGATCAAAGTGGGTTGAGTTAATGTCTGAGGAATTGAAAAATACCCAGAAATAGGTATTTACAATAACAAATGAATTATGAAACTTTACATTACAATTCATATGCTATGTGATGTGTAATTAAATGAATGTTTAACCATGAAAACGAATTTCAACATGTATAATCGGTATGCCATCGAATAGCAGGTTTTAGTAAAATCTGTTGTTTTCGTCGTTATAGTTTTCTTTTCGGGCTTATTGCAAGTTGGAGGTATCCCTGACTTGCCTTAAATCGAGTGATATTATTATTATTATTATTTCAATACAGCTGATACAAGTTTGTACTCAGCGTGAAAATACCAATATTCCATGAAGACTACTTTAATATCGAAAAATAAAAAGGCCGATTACCTGGTTTCATTAATAAATGAGCTGGACAGACCGGGAAACTCCCTGCTACACAAAGTGAACCGGATCATTGAGCAAGAGCAGTTCATGCGTGAACGACAAAAAGAATTTGAATGTCTTACTGAAAGGGAAAGGCAAATTTTAAAGCTACTGGCTCATGGTCATAATAACCCACAGATTGCTGATAAATTGTTTATAAGCAGATATACGGTTGAGCAGCATCGTAAAAACCTCAACAGAAAGCTGGGGGCGTCTTCATTTGCCGATTCCTATCAATTTGCGCTGGCTTTTAATCTGGTGTGAGGGAAAAATTAGCTTTTGATTTTTCGTTTGCTCTGGCGCAAGGTCTGAGGCAACGCTATTTTTTTGTATTTAATGTAACATCATGAATCAAAAAATAAGGATCATTTGGATGACGGTAGTCCTGTTTTGTGGTATAAAGGTTATTACTTTTCTCTATGGAATACCCTTTCTCTTCGGCAAAAACACATTGCCTATGACATGGCCGGCAGTGGTTTTGCAAATTACAAAAACATCTACATGGTACACCATCTGATAGGTAAGGGGCTGTTTCGTGTGGTTCCCGAGGAATGTTGTATAAAATTGTTTGATGAAAGTTTTTGCAATTTCGTCATGAGAACGACTCATAAAAGCGAGCTCAAGGCTTTTGAACAACTCAACAAGCAGGAGGGTAACTGGCACTCCATTCGTATCATATTAGCCGTTATTCTGTTGGTATTGCTCGCATTTATTTCCTACGTAGACGTTAATGTGATCAATAAATTTGTAGGCATCCTGGGCAGCGGCGTAGCCACCTTGGGACTTCTGGGCAGGGCCCTGGCAAGCGTGACGGGCTTTTCATTGACAGGGATTTTTAAGGGAAAGTAAGGTAAAAATGCCCAAGGTTGGGTATTTACTTCTTATAAGATTGCTTATAGCTTTAAGTGAAAATATAATAATCAAGTTCTCAATTTAAACCACTTAATCATGAACTTACCTGTTATTATTGAGATTATCATATCGATGGTGTTCGTCTATCTGGTGCTGAGCCTGCTGGTATCGAGCATCAACGAATACTTTAATCAACTACGTAGCAAACGTGCCAAATTCTTAAAGCATGCCATAACTGAAGTGCTCAATGATGTGGATTATAACAAGAACTTTGCCGAAACATTTTATAACCACCCCTTGGTAGACCTGCTCAAGGAAAAGCAGGATACACTACCGTCCTATTTGTCCAAAGAAGTGTTTACCAACACGTTGATTGACCTTATTGGAGAAGAATACAATAAAAGTCAGGGGGTGTTTATGCAGGATAAAAAAAGCGGGGAAGTCAGTTATGAAATAGAAAATCCAATTGAAGATGATTTGAAAAGGTTCAAGGCCGGATTAAATACAATGAGCCACAGCGATTTAAAAATTCTGCTGCATTCATTTTTAATGGGGACAGCCGGTTTGGATGGCCTGAAGAGCAATATAGAGCACTGGTTCGAGGCCTATATGGATCGGGCAGGGGGATGGTTTAAGCGAAAAATGAAAAACATGTTGTTGTATATCAGTATTGCAGTTACACTTGCCTTTAATGTAGATAGTATAAAGCTCATTAAAACACTTAATGAAAAAAGTGAGCTGAGAACAACCATCAATTTATTGGCCGGGGAAAAGGTGCAGGAAGGCCTTGACAATTCCAAACAGGATGTGACCATCCCCGACCTGGTCAGTCAATATCAGGACATCCAGGGACTTGCATTGCCCATTGGTTGGGAAAAAGAGACATTTTCAAGTTTGAAGAACTTTTGGC
>JAOUKJ010000442.1 GCA_029882675.1 Cyclobacteriaceae bacterium | reverse complement strand
AAATAAGCAGGCGGCTTTCATAAACATTTAATAATGTTTTAAATATAACCGAATGCGCCGTTTTTAATCTAAAGGTTACTCACTGATTCAAGTGCACTAAAAAAAATGAACTTTAAATATTTTCCCGCCCCCGGGAGAATATCTTTTTCTTTAATACCGAAAATACGCTTGCAGGTTTTAGGTAATCACTGAAGTTCAGCCAACAATTTTTTCATTTCTCTGATGGCGCTTTCATCGGGGACAAAACGCATGTATTCATCCACTCCCTCATTCCGCCCCATCAGCAACTTGTCATTTCTATAGGTCATCATAGAGCCAATTTCTTTTTTAGCCGAAGTATGCCACTCCTTTGCCCCTGTATACTCAAATAATTGTTTCAAACAATCTGTTTTGACTCCTCCACCAGGCATAATCACAATCCTTGACCCGGCTCTGTCAATCAGACTTTTTAGCGTGACCCTACCTGCCATGGCGTCTCGTGCGCAACCTGAAGTAAGTATTCGTTCTGCACCTGTCGCTATAATGTCTTCAAGCGCCTTAAAAGGGTCTACTACGCAATCAAATGCGCGGTGAAAAGTAGTTTTGAGTGGCCGGGCCAATTCCACCAAGTGCTTAGTCCTTTTAACATCTACGGTACCATCACCATATAACAGGCCAGTCACAATTCCATCAACCCGAAGTTTTTTTGCTAATAGCACATTCTTTACCATGACTTCAAATTCCGAATCAGAATACAAAAAGTCACCCCCACGGGGCCTGATCATCACAAAAAGGTCGATCGGAACATATTTTCTCACCAGCTCCATCAGGCCGTAACTGGGTGTAATACCCCCTTCCACCAGGCTTTCGCATAGTTCAATGCGATCAGCTCCGGCCCCATGTGCTGTCCGGGCGGCTTCCAATGAATCTGCAATTACTTCTAATACCATACAGCAAATTTATTATTATTATTACCTTAAATCCGCAGGCGGCTTTCTAAACATTTAATAATGTTTTAAATATAACCGAATATGCCGCTTTTAATCTAAAGGTTACTCACTTATTGAAGTGCACCAAAAAAATGAATTTTAAATAATTTCCCGCCCCCAGGGGCGGGAAACCATCTTTTTCTTTAATAGCTAAAATACGCTTGCAGATTTTAGCTATTATTTTAACGCATGCCCGGCATCAATCAGGCCCGGCCCATTATTTTCATACAGCGCATAATTAAATCCCGGCTGTATACAGTAGCCCCCATATTCACCATGAATATTTAAAGCAATGAAACCCACTTGAATCTCTTTATATTTGGGTTCTTTGGCAATAACACGTTCTACAGCTGCCTGGCAGGCCTCATTGGGATCAAGTCCTTGTCGCATGAGTTCCACCACCAGATGTGATCCGGCCACTTTTATTACCGCCTCTCCCATCCCCGTGGCCGTAGCAGCCCCTATATCACCATCCACGAACAATCCCGCGCCAATGATTGGCGAGTCACCCACACGGCCATTCATTTTATATGCCATGCCGCTGGTGGTACAAGCCCCACTCAGTTTCCCTGAACTGTCAAGTGTCAGCATGCCAATGGTATCGTGATTTTCTATATTAATGACGGGTTTATATTCCGCTGTCTCCAGCCATTTCAACCAATGGGCTCTTGATTCTTCCGTGAGTAAATCCTCCTTCTTAAAACCCTGATCCAAAGCAAACTTCAAAGCACCGTCTCCTACCATCATCACATGTGGAGTATCCGTCATTACTTTGCGGGCCACACTTACCGGATGTTTTATATGTTGTAAAAAGGCCACGGCACCACAATTTGAATCATGATCCATAATACAGGAGTCAAGTGTCACCATCCCATCCCTGTCGGGCCGCCCTCCGTAACCCACACTTGTATCATGGGGATCACCTTCCGGCACCTTTACTCCGGTTTCCACGGCATCGAGTGCACTCCCCCCTTTCGACAAAACATTCCAGGCAGCAGCTACGGCCCGCTCATTTTTCCAGGTAGCAATGACTACCGGTTTATTTGCCGCTGCATTTTTATTTACGCGCTGTGCCTGAGGCCGGGCAGAACTTGTACTCAGAGATAGGGTACTCCCTAAAAGCGTACCGCCAAGGGCACTATTTTTTATAAAGTCTCTTCTGGTTCCCATAATTAACAATTTTATTGGTTGTCAAGTGTTTTCAGGGCGATAGCGTACGCTCCCAAGGCAATGGCTCTGCTCGCCCCCAGCCTGGAAGTCCCAATCCCAATCCTTGCTAACGGATCATACTCCAGACTTTGAATCCCTTCAAAGTTAATCGTTCTTTTTTCTCCTTTTATAAACCGGGCTAACTCATCTTTTTTCTCCAGATTAAAAACCTGACAAGCCAGTCGGTTAAACTCACGATGGTCATGGTTGACAAATGTGCTATTCATCTCACCGACTACGGTATCAAGAAACAGCATCGAAGCCGATGCTATTCCACCGCCTAACACAACAGGACCATCGATCAAGGTGGTAACATTGGCCAGTGCATCACCCAGTGCAATTGCCAGTTCGGCAAACACCCGGATGGCTGCATCCCGATTCCCATTCCGCTTTCTGATAGCCACCTCATATATTTCTTTTGGCGTCAACATTTCCTCTACTTCAGCATAAGCTGCATATTTATTGCGTAGTGCCGGAGTACTTATGCTGTCTTCCGTATTGGCATTCATAAAAAGCTTATTTCTAAGGAGCCAGACCTCTCCTGCATTTGAATTATCCCCGATAACTAGCTCCTTATTAACTACAAGCCCACCTCCAAAGCCGGTGCCCAGCGTTACACCAATCAGGTTGTTGAAACGTTTGGGACTACCCCCGTCTGCAAGCATTTTATTTAGATATGGCAAAAAACCACTAATGGCCTCTCCATAGGCAAACAGGTTCCCATCATTATTAATAAACACCGGCAAATTAAATTCTTTTTCCAATATCGATCCCAGGGGCACCCCTCCCTCACTGAAGGCAGGCAGGTTGGGTAATTTCCCGATAATACCACGCGGGTAGTCCGCTGGTCCTGGAAAAGCAAAACTGATAGCCACTGGCTTTTCGGCTATGTTTTTTCTGATATTCCGAAAACCTTTTACGATATTATTAAGGCAAAGTCTCAGATCATGGGCTTCTGAAGGTATGGACACCGGCCCAAAAATCACCTCATTGCCCTTAATCGCTGAAAAAACAAAATTTGTTCCTCCGGCATCGAGTGTGAGTACTACCCTGCTATCCTCATTATAATCCTTCATTTTGTTCATTATATATTGCCTATTCGTAAAATTAGGACTTCTTTTTTCAACAAAAAGAAATGCTGGATGTTTAATCAGGAAACCTACTTAATAAAAAAGCCGCCCTTGAAATAAGGGCGGCTACGCTTAACCATGCTAAACAGGTGAGTATAAGTGCTATGTACGTGTATATACGTAGACGAATTAAATGGTAACCTTCGGTAACTATTTTTTTTTAAATTATTTTTGAACATCAGAAATAATCATCCAATGAAGACAAAAATACTATTTGTGTGCCTGGGTAATATTTGCCGTTCTCCCCTGGCTGAAGGCGTTTTAAAGCAGAAAGTAAGTGAGGCTGGACAGGAAAGGGCCTTTGATATTGATAGCTGTGGCACCTCAAATTATCATATCGGCAACCTGCCTGATCCCCGCACCCGACAAAATGCCCTGCGCAATGGCGTGAAACTGGAACACCATGCGCGCCAACTCATACCTGATGACCTTGCCAATTACGATTATATTTTAGTAATGGATCAAAGCAATATGGAA
>JAOUKJ010000441.1 GCA_029882675.1 Cyclobacteriaceae bacterium | reverse complement strand
TGGCCCGGATTTACCCCGGATCTGCTAAGCATCATACTTGTGGTAGCTACCCAGGCTAAAGGGACAATACTGGTGCATCAGAAAATGTTTGAAAGCAGGCTGTTTTTCGTAGATAAGCTTATTGATATGGGTGCGCAAATTATACTTTGTGACCCGCACAGGGCCACGGTGATCGGTCTTGACAGGGGTGTAAGCCTGCGGGGTATCCGCATGACAAGCCCCGATATACGAGCAGGTGTGGCGCTATTGATTGCTGCCTTGTCAGCGCAGGGTGAAAGTATTATCGATAACGTGGAGCAGATAGATCGGGGGTATAAAAACATTGATGCAAGATTGCGGCAACTGGGAGCTGTAATCGAAAGATTTTGAGAAACCAGCTAAGCTATTTTATTGCCTGTACTTTTTTTCCATAAACTTCGTTACCTTTAGGTGATGAGATTTTATATTGTCATAATACTGGTTTATTTACTTCCCAGTTTGAGTACTTTAGGGCAAAGTACCCAAAGTTTTAAGCAATTAATAATTAAAACCTCACCGCAGTATTTTATTCAAAACACCTGGGCTTTGGAGGGTGAATATTTTTTCACAAGACAACAAACCAGCGCTTCACTGGCATTCCATGCCACCAGAAAATATAATTTTTTTGGGTGGAATGAATTCAATGGAATGGCAGTGGAAGGGCAATTCAGAAAATACCTGTCCTATATCACGGTCTCTAAACAAGACCAATTTAAGCAATATCACCAGGGTATTTTTATCGGCGCTTTTTTAAAGTCGGGCAAATACAGTGATAGTTTGGAGGACAGACCCTGGGTAGTTGATACCGGTGAGAAATTTATGGTTTTCTTCCCGGGTATGCTGGCCGGAGTCCAGTGGATATTGTGGGATCGGATTGCTGTAGAGATGTATACCGGCGCAGGACTAAGGCAGGTAATTGATGCGCAGGAAGGCCGCTTATCAAATCGGGGTGAAACGGAAACTTTGAGCTTTTATTATAAGGGGGTAATGCCTAAAATGGGTATTTCACTCGGTTTGCCTTTTTGACAGCAGTATTATTCCGGGTTTATCTTTTTTTCTTCAAAAGTGACATCATGTTCTTTTTTTGCATGAATTTTTATAATGGAGATCAGCTTATCTGCATGTAAAAGACAGAGTTCATGACATTGCTTTACTACCTTCATGATTTCATCATAGTCGCCTTCCAGGGTTGTTTCCATTGGGCCGGTAATATGCCTGATGCCTGATTCTTGTATTAATCCAATGACCTTATCTACGATTTCATAACTCTCCAAAGCATTTTCTTTGGCGGGAATGATCTGAAAAGAGATGTGTACCTGTTTCATTTTAATCGTTGTATTGATCCATAGTACGGCCTATGCCAATACTGCAAAAAGAAAGAGCCATATCAATGGACTTGTCCATCAGAGGAAGAATGCCATTGAATTCTGTTTTTGTAAAGGCGCTTAATACATAATCGGCTTGCTGTCCTTTGCTAAAGTCACTACCAATACCAAAACGCAGTCGTGGGTAGTCATTTCCCCCCAAGGTATCTTCTATATTTTGAAGGCCATTATGCCCGGCTGAAGACCCCTTGGCGCGCATCCTGAGTTTACCGAAAGGAAGGGCAATGTCATCAACAATCACCAACATATTTTCCCTGCTTATTTTTAGTTCCTGGAGCCAGTAGCTGACAGCTTTTCCACTCAAATTCATATAGGTGGCCGGTTTGATCAGGTGAATTTGCCGCCCTTTATGTTTTATCATACAGGTACTGGCATAGCGGCCGGGAGAAAAAGTTTGTTTTTTAATGTCGGCCAGACGATCCAAAACAAGAAAGCCAATATTATGTCGGGTCAGTTCATACTCCTGACCGATATTACCCAAACCTACAATAAGGTACTTCATATATTTACTCGCTAATAAGAGAAAATCCTGCCCGGGGGCAGGATTTGTTATTATACAGATGACAGACTAAAAGATTGCAATTACTCAGCGGCTCCTTCAGTTGTTTCTTCCGTAGTCTCTTCGCCTTCTTCTGCATCAGTTTTACCGCGAAGTGCCCGGGGTACTTCCACAACAGCAATCGAGGCAATTGGCGTATCCATAATTTCAAAGTTTTCAGTAGGGATATCCTGTACCTTGATGGCCTTGCCAAAATCAAGTTTTTCGATATTTATGTCGATCTGACTGGGCATGTTCTTAGGCAATGCCTTGATCTTCAGCGTCCTTCTCTTTTTGATAAGCGCTCCCCCTTTTACCACCCCCGGTGCAGTACCGAAAAAGTGTGCTGGAATGCTCATCTTCACCGCCTTGTCTTCGTGAAGAAGAAGGAAATCAGCATGTAAAATAATTTCACTTACGGGATGGAACTGGATATCCTGTAGGATGGCCTCATATTCGTCCCCTTCAATATTCAGGTGTACAAAATGCGCCTCATCTGTGTATACAAGTTCACGGAACAGGATGGCCGGAGAATAAAAATGGATTTGAGTGTCCCCACCATAAAGTACACAAGGCACATTGCTTTCAGCTCTCAGATTTTTTGAATCTGACTTGCCGAGATTTGCTCTTTTATACCCTATAATCTCAACAGTTTTCATAATGGTTTGCTATTAAAATTTAGAAATAAAAATTTAGAAGTAATATCTTACGGATTAATAAATAATGAACTAATAGAGGCATTGTCGTGGATGATACGGATGGCTTTTGACATCAGTTCAGCAATGGACAATACTTTTATTTTACTGCTCCCATTTTTTAACGGGAGGGTATCGGTAACAACGAGTTCTTCCAATACACTTTTTCCAATATTTTCATAGGCATCACCCGACAGTAAGGGGTGTGTTACCACTGCCCTGACGGAATGTGCGCCTTTGTCCATGATGAGTTTCGCTGCTTTACACATGGTGCCTCCAGTGTCAATAAGGTCATCCACCAAAACCACATCCCGATCCTTTACATCCCCAATAAGTTGCATAGAAGCTACCTTATTGGCCAATTTGCGGTGTTTGTCACAGACAACCAGTTCTGCATTGAAAAACTTGGCAAAAGCCCTTGTGCGCTTTACACCTCCTACATCAGGCGAGGCAAATGTGATGTTTTTTAACTTGAGCGACCGGAGATAAGGTACAAATATAGCTGAACCATCGAGGTGATCTACGGGGATATCGAAGAAACCCTGTATCTGATCAGCGTGCAGGTCACAGGTGACTATGCGATTTGCTCCTGCGGCCGAAATGAGGTTGGCCATAAGCTTTGCCGCTATGGCCACTCTGGGCTTGTCTTTCCTGTCCTGACGGGCGTATCCAAAATAAGGCACAACAACTGTGACATGCTTTGCACTGGCTCGTTTGGCTGCATCAATCATCAAAAGCAGCTCCATGAAATTGTCAGAAGGTGGATTGGTGCTCTGGATGATAAAAACGTCATGACCACGAACAGATTCATCATATACGGGGCACATCTCTCCGTCACTGAAGATCTGTAGCGATGCTTTACCTAATACAGCCCCATATGCCCTGGCGATTTTTTCCCCGAGGTATGCTGTGCTTTTTCCTGTAAATATCTTTGCTACTGACATGGTCGCTGATTTTTCAAAGCGCAAAGGTAATGAAAAAAATGAATGGGAAAAAGGGATCGGGAGTTGATGTTTATGAAATGCAATAATATGAGTTTATGGACTATGTGTATAATGAGAAGAGGTTGCGAAGAATTTAAAAGATCAACCCTGTCACAATAAATAGTCCACGGTAACAACGATCATGGATATGAAAAACCCTATGGATA